>CAYRHC010000008.1:0-16397 GCA_964423935.1 uncultured Bacteroidales bacterium
TTTTGGAAGCCACTGGCATCGTAGTTGTAATACGACTGGGCCACCTGCTCGCTGCGTACATCGGCAAAGGGCAGACTAACCTGCTGAGTGGCATTAAGATAACCTTGCTCGTAGAGTTCCACCGTCACTTCGGCTTGGCCGCGATAAGCCAGCGTACGGGTCGCATAACCGCTGGCCTTCACCTGCAGCACGGCATTGTCGGCAGTTTTCTTCAATTGAAAATGACCGTCATTGTCGCTGAAGGCAGATGCCACACCGGGCATGCTCACCGAAGCTCCGACGATAGCCTTACCAGTAGCGGCATCCAGCACCTTGCCTTGCAGGGTCTTGTCTTGAGCCTGCAAAGTGAGGCCCAGCACCGCCATCATAAGAACAATTATTGTTTTCTTCATAACAAATCTCTTTTCAATTGATTAATCGTTGACCATCGGCACCAGTTCAATGTAGTCGAGGAACATGAAACCGGCATTCTCGTTGTTGTAGCGCGTGGTATTGACCAGCCACATGGTCAGTTCGCCCATGGTGGGAACCTTCATGATACCGCCATCGGCCACGGCCGATTCTTTGACCAGATACTGAGTGGTGGCGGTGGTGTCCAAATCCCACTGTTTGAGGCGCGTCACCTCGGGGTTGGGCGTGGCGGCCCAAGTTGAACCCACAAAGCAACGTCCGCGACCCAAATAGTTGTTAGATACCGAGTCGGTGGCGTTCTTCTTGCTCAAACGCGGACGGTTGGGCATAGAAATGAAAAGCTTCTGTTCCAAAGCCAGACCATCGTGACCTTCGTAATCATCGTAAGCCACATAGTTGATGGCATAGTTGACCGAGTTTACCTGCGCCAGATATTCAATATAATAATTGGTACCGTTGAACAGGTTGTTGGCCGATGAAGAATTGCCCGTAAACTGCTGCGTTGGGAAGTTCTCGAACTTGGACTTGCCATACAGCATGATGTCGTAACCGCCGCTGGCCCAGGATTTGTAACGGGTAGCCAGATAAAAACTGTTCATGCAGCCATTGTAATTTTCACCCTCGATGCGCACACGCTGTATCTTGTTCTTGAGCGAAATATTGCAGTTGTTCAAGATATAGATATAGCCATTGCTACAGTTGATAACTTCCTTGATATTGGCTTTGTTGAAGGGCACTTTAATGCCATCGGCATTGACAAACTGCGAGAGTGACAGCAACGAGTCGCCTTCGAGCAAGATGGGCAGCACATAATCACCGCAAAGGTTGAAGGCGGCCACCGAATCGCTCATCGCCTGATCGAACACCCAGGACGAAGCCACTTGTTTTTCGGTACGGAAACAGGGCGAGTACTTCTGTATCATGGCATCATAGGCGGCATCTTCGATGATGAAGTAACTGAAAACCTCGCGTTCGTCGTTCAAGGCGTACTTTTCCAAGAAAGGATTATAGTCTTTCATCACCACGGGGTCGTAGGTAATCTTGCCGTTCTCGTCCAGACCGGAAGCCACACTTTTGTCCAAGTCGATTACTTGAGTGTTCATCGACAGCAGATAACGCACCTGCTTGTACTGCTCAAGCTTTGCGAAAGCTTCCCAAAGGTTGTCCTTGGGAGTGGAAACCACCGCCACCTTATGCAACATTCCGTTCGAGGCGGCGAAATCCTCCTGCAGCATAGGCGTTCCGTCGAAACTTTTTTCTTCGGCATCGAAGCTGACGGCCTTGCCATTGTATGCCAGGATTTTACCACTGAAGTTGGCATCGTTGGAGCGGATCTTCGAAGGACAAATCATCGTGCCCAAAATGGATTTCACCAGTGTTTCGTCCTGAGTGTCGATACCGTCCCAGGCGGCGTTCACCGGAGCGAAAACCGTGCAGGCAGGCAAATCGGCCAAAGTCTTGTCGTAGCCGTACTGCGCCAGCAAGGACGAAAAAACACTCAAGTCTTCCTGTGCAGCGACAAGCTCGGCCATATTCTTGCCCATATTGCTGTCGCTCAGCTGACTATGCTCGTTCCAAGGCTGACAGGAGGCCAGCATCAAGGCCGTCAGTGCCAGCAGCAAAGCATTGAATTTATATCTCATTGTCTTCATATTTCGTTAGTTAGCAATGTTCTCTACCTCGTTGGCACAATCGGCTGCATAAGGCAAAATGGAATCGCAAGGCGTATCGGCCCAAATTTGGTTGCCGCCCACATCGAAACGGGGCCAAAGCTGGTCTTGGTTCTTGGGAATGAAATGTATCATATCCCAATAGTGCGTGCCACTGCCCGACAGGCCTTCGAAACGTAGCGTATGACGGCCGGTGGTCTTCACATCGATAGTACCCAGCAATTTGGAAACGAATACCCTGCCCTGCACATCCTTGGGACGTTTGGCCACATAATACTTCAGACCTTCAGCCAACATCTGCGAAGTGGTCTTGCCTGTAGGCAAATATTGGTACATATCAAACACGTTGGGGAATTGCTGCGTATCGTAACCATCCTGAATGAAGTAAGAACGGAAGGTCGTATTGCTGTCGGTACGACGCCAGCAGACCCAAACATTGTATTCGCCCTCGATAAGCAAAGGTGTCTTGAATTCCACCCACAACAGCTCACTGGGGTTCACACCAAACTGGAGATTGTCGTAGTAAACATACTGGAACTTGTCGCCAAACTGTTGGTCGCAAATGTAGGTAATGCCTTTGGACGAAGTCTTGGCCTCGAAATTGACTTCCGAAAGTTCGCCTTGCTTAAAGGTGATGCTCGTACCGGTTTGGCGGAACTCCTTGAGCGCCATAATTTCGGGCTGCTCGGCCAAATCCCAGTATACAGGCGATGCCTGACGCTTACGGGGAGGCATATAGCCGTTGAGTTCGTGAATAACACCGTTGGCACAAGTATAATCGGTGTAGTACGACTGCGTGTTGATGTTCACGCCCGGGTCATAGTTGAGCGCATCGGCCGTGAAGCGGTTCAGAATCAGGCTCAGACCGCTGGTGGTGATGGTGATCACGTTGTCCTTGACACAGGTGGTCTTGGACCCGCCGGCCATACGCAGGTCGGTCAGGTAGTTGAGCGAGGGAATGATGTGATAGCCCACATACATATCACAAAGGTTCTGCTCCTGTTTAACTTCGTCGCGCACCACAGCCATGCTGTCAATCAGCTCATCGTAAGAATGGATGCCGCTCAAGGCCAGAACGCTGTCACTTTCCACCAGCAGCGTATACCAAGAGGTTTCGGCCGGTTGCTGCAACTGTTCCAGATAAGAGCTTTTCTCCACGGCTTGGGTAAAGACGGTGTATTTGCCGGCGGGCAAATCTTCCTTCAGGCTCTGGTACACCGACTTGGCGGCCATGGTCAGTACATGGTCGATACGATGTACGATGCCATTGTCGCAACGGTTGTCTTTAGAAGTGATGCGGGCCTGACGGTTCACCTGTATGTAAGCGTTGTTGTCATCGTCCAGATAGGTCATGGTAGTCAGGTAGCGTTTCATGCCGTTGGGCGAGGACAGACGGCCGTCGGTAAAGGCAGAAGTGGCCAGCGTATCGTTAACCAAATGAAACTTGACCATCGTAACCAGGTCGGTCTTGGGCATCTCCTGCCAGGAGCCATAGCCCTGTTCCTTTGCCCAGGCGGCCACAGCGTCGTTGTCGGGTGCGAAACAAGTATAGGCACCG
This sequence comes from uncultured Bacteroidales bacterium, assembly GCA_964423935.1. GTDB lineage: Bacteria > Bacteroidota > Bacteroidia > Bacteroidales > UBA1402 > UBA1757. The sequence goes on from CAYRHC010000008.1 coordinate 3,640, forward strand.
TAGGCGTGGAGCGTACCCTGATAGCCGGCAGCTTTCACCACTTCGCCAAATTCGCTCAGCAGCGAATCTTGTTCCAGCAGATAATCGTCAATCATCGGCACCTCCGAAACGGCATAGGTTTTGCCGTCCATCGGCGACTGGCAGGCGGCCCAAGAGAGCAGCAAAGCCAGCGGAGCCGCTATATATGCAAAATACTTCAGTTTCATAGCTGTTTATTTATTAGTCGTGGTAGTGGTTTCGTAGAAAGTATTCTGTACCAAGGCATCGTTAGACTTGATTTCATCGTCGTGGATGGGCCAATAATGACTGCGGTAGTCGCCGTACTTCGACTGCAGGCTCTGCTGCTTGCCGGTGGGGGCCGAAACCAGAGCCAAATCCATCAGATAATCGATGCGGGCGTAATTGTTGCGGCGGGCGAATCGCAGCACGTCGTACCAGCGTTTGCCTTCGAACATCAGCTCGCGGGCGCGCTCGTCCAGCAGGAACTGTTCCAATTCGGAAGCGTTGATGATACCTGAAAAATCGGTATCGTCGCTTTCGAGCGCATTGGCTCTTTCGCGCACTTGCCTGATAAGCGAATAGGCTTCCTGCAAATCCGTTTGAGTACCCTTCTGAATGAGAGCCTCGGCCATCATCAGCAGCACTTCGGGATAGCGGTAGAATATCCAGTTGGCATACGATTGCGTGGAAGTGCGGGCCGTTCCCAGACGGGTCATGGCCATGTATTTCCAAATAATCTTGCCCTGATAGGAGAAGCCGTTGCTGCGAATATCGTAGACATCCTCATCCAACTCATAAAGCGGGAAATAGTTGGCTTCGATATGGTCGATATTGGCCACCAGCACGTTGCGCGCCGATGAAAGCAGCGCATAGAAACCATTGGTCTTGGTCTCATCAAAATTCAGTTCGAAGATACTCTCATCGCTGTTACCCGTACCCCAAACACTGTTGAACAGGGCATCGACAGCCGTCGCATCTGCATAATAGACATTCTCTACATCGGGAAGCGCGGTGCGCGAAACACTTATCATGCGGAATTCTTCCGACTCCTTGATGGCGCGGCAACGCTTCAAAGCCTCATCGTACTCGCCCGTCCACAGATAGACATCGGCCAAGATAGCCTTCACGGCCCAGAGCGTCATACGGCCCTTGGGATACTCCATATTATAAGAGGGCTTCTGGCTCTGCATCACGGCTTCAGCCTCGGTCAAGTCGAGGACAATCTGCTGGAAAACACTGTCTTGCGAACTTTTGGCAATATGGTAATTCTGGTCGTCAGACACCGAGGCTTCCAGTACCAGAGGCACTTCGCCGAAGGAACGCACCAGATAAAAATACATCAAGGCACGCAAGGCTTTGGCCTCGGCTTTGTACAAATCGGCTTCCTGTTGGCTGTAAGAAGCATCGAGCGGCACGGCTTGGTCGGCATATTGAAGCACCAGATTGCAGTTTCTGATAACGCTGTAGAAATTTCCCCACTTGCACACGGCATTGTCGGTGGCTATTTCGCCAGACCGGATGGATGTATAGGAAGCATTGGGACGGGTTCCGTCGGTTACCATATCGGCACGCAGTTCGCCCCAAAGGAACATACGGTTGATACATTCGGTATTCATCATTTCACAATAGATACCGATAACGGCCGATTCCACCTGTTCTTTGCTCTGCCAGAAGTCCTCGCGCGTAACACCGTCTTCGGGACTAAGGTCGAGCCAACCGTCGCAGGAAGTCCCGGCCAGCATCAGCAGCAGCAAACTTATGATTGTGATAGTCTTTTTCATCTTTCGCATAGTTTAAATTAGAAACCGATGGTCATACCCAAAGAAACATCCTTAGCCTTGGGAGCGCGGGTGCGGTCGTAACCCACCAGATAGATGTTCGAACCGCCGATGGACACTTCGGGGTCCATACCTGTGTACTTGGTCCAGACAAAAAGGTTCTGGGCAGTCAGGTGTATCTTCAAATCTCTCAAGCCGATGGCTTTCAGTTTTTCCTTATTGAAGGAGTAGCTCAAGGTAAGCGATTTCCAACGCAGGAAGGAGCCGTCTTCCACATAACGGTCGCTACCCAACCAGTTGTAGCCGTAGCCGTACAGGGCGCGGGGCAACAAGTCGGCCGGAGCCTCTTCGGCACTGTCGTAGGAATGACGCCAGCGACGCAATACCGAAGTGCTTTGGTTGTTCATATTGTACATGCTCTCCATATCCATCTTGGTGCGGTTCACAATTTCATTGCCCACACGGAAATAGAAATACGAGCTCAAGGTCCACTGTTTGTTGTAGCGGATGGTGGGACCGAAACCTCCGGTAAAGAGCGGGTTGGCATCGCCCAGATAGACAATGTCCAGATAGTTGATGTTGCCGTCGTGGTTGATGTCCTCGTATTTGGCGTCACCGGCCTGGAACTGATAGTCGATGGTGGGATAGCCGAAACGCATGTACACCGGATTGCCGTCCACATCGTAAATCTTGTTGCCACTGGCATCGCGAGCGATGGTTTCGTCTTCGTTCAAATAGACACCGGCATAACGGTAACCATAGAACGAACCCAAAGGCTGGCCTATTTGCACTACCGACAGATAGTTGCCGTTGGAAGTGCTCACACCGCTCTCGGTGGCGATATAGGGCGAAAGTTCCCGGATGATGTTCACCGAACGTGCCACATTCACATTGAATTCCACCGTCCACTTCTTGGTTCTAAGAGGAGTGGTCAGCACACTGAGTTCCCAACCCTGGTTGTCCATCGTACCGACATTCATCGAGATGGAGCTGTAGCCCGAGGTGCTGGGGATGGTCACATTCTTGAAGTACAAATCTTCGGTACGCTTGCGGTAGATATCAAAGTCGATGTTGATGCGGTTCTTGAAAGCCGCGAACTTGAAACCGCCGTTGTACTGATGTACCTTTTCCCAGCGAAGGTTCTGCAACTCCATATTGGAAGCGGAAACGCCGGTCTTGCCCATGTATTGGTAATCATAGGTATTGTACATACTGTAGGCCAGATAGTTGCCAGAAACGGCATTACCGTTCACACCATAGCTGGCGCGAAGACTCATGTCATCGAGAAATTCCCAGTTGCCCATGAACTCTTCGGAGGAGATACGCCAACGTCCTGAAACACTGGGGAACAAGCCGTAGCGATAGTTGGCACCAAATTTGGAGTTACCTTCTTCGCGCAAAGTGGTGCCAAAGATGTAACGGTCCTTCCAGGCATAGTTCAAACTAATCATAGCTGCCATACTTCTGGTCTGGCTCGACGAAGAAGCGATACCCAGCGCGTTGTTGCCCGTCAGACGCGAAGCGATGGAAGGGTCGGTGAGCGCCGTCGAAGCCGAGTTGGCCGTGGTGATGTTCATCGACTCACTGCGAGCGTCACGGGTATTGAGCGCAAGCATGGCGGTCAAGTCGTGGTCTTCGCCCAATTGCGGCGTGTAAATAAGCTTGTTGTAGGTCTGCACCGTAAACGACTTGGAGTCGCTGTCGTAAGCCTGGTTCACAGAGGTCTCGTACATCGGGCGTCCCGTAGCAATCTGCGGCAGGAACTTGTTGGTCTTGGTATTGTTGATGTCGAAGGCCAAGTCTACCTGATACGTCAGCTGACTGGGAATAATGTAGTATTGCATGGTCAGCTTGGGCACGATACGCTCGGAAACCAGCTTCTGTATGCCGTTCTTGGCCATGGCCACGGGATTGTACACACTGCTCCACGAACCTTGGGGCGTTTCCTCGGGACTGAAATACGTAGGTGTCTGCTGTCCGTCTACCGTCCATTCGTAGAGGCTCATGTTCGGCATCTTGGTATAGGAGCTAGACAGAACCGTGGTGGTGTAGTTACGGTCGTTGTCGCCGTAGGTATAGGCGATGTCGGTAAGCACCTTTATTTTGTCGGACACGTTATAGTCGAGGTTCATACGGGCCGTGATACGCTTGTATTCCTGTCCGATAACGGTACCGTCCTGGTCGAGATAACCCAGTGACATACGATAACGGGCCTTTTCGCCACCACCGCTCAAAGAGATGTTATGGTCTTGCGTAAAGCCGTTCTTCTGCACCAGCGAAGCCCAGTCGGTATTCTGACCGTAATTGTAATAATAGTAGGGATTCTTGGGGTCGTAGTAGAATTCGGGAAAAGTGAGCGGGGTCATCACATTGGCAATGCCCGCTTCGGCCGTATTCTGCTTGGCTTCCATGATAAGGGTCGTGTATTGGTCACCGTTGAGCGTTGGGATGGATTCCTGCGGGAAGACACCGGTACCCTTGAAGGTATACGTTATCTTGGGCGCACCCACCGTGCCGCGCTTGGTCTTGATTTGCAGCACACCGTTGGCACCCTGCGAACCCCAGATAGCCGTAGCGGCAGCATCCTTAAGCACCACAATTTCCTCGATATCGGCAGGCGACACATTTAACAAAGCGGCATATTCCTCTTCATCGGCCGTAGCAAAGTCGAAATCGGCATCGATGGTGGTTTCGTAAGGAATACCGTCCACCACGATAAGCGGGTCGCTCGAAGCGTTGATGGAAGTGGTACCGCGAATACGGATAGACATACCGGCACCGGGTTCGCCCGAAGTGGCCACAATGTCCACACCGGCAATACGTCCCTGCAGGGCATCGTCGATAGAAGCCACTTGCAGTTCTTCCAGTTCCTTGGTTTCAATCTTGGAGTACGCCACCGTCATGTTGCGTTCCTTGACATTCATCATACCGTCGTTCACCACACGCGAAGCCGTAATGGTGGCATCGGCCAGCATCTTGCTTTCCTCGCGCATAACGATGCGCAGTTCTTTCTTGTTTTCGACAGGCACAACCTGTTTTTGGAAACCGATAAAGGTAAACACCAGCTTGGTCCCGGCCTTGGAGCTGACATACAAAGAGAAACCGCCGTTCATATCGGTTTGGGTACCGGAAACAAAACGGTTGTCAGCATCCATTTCCATAATATTCACGAAAGGCAGTGGCGAGTTGTCGTAAGAATCGAGGACGACACCCTTCACCAACACCTTGTTGCTCTGTGCAAAGACAGGCTGCAAAGCCATCAATACCAGCAGGACGATACTAAAAAATCTATAGTTCTTCATCTTTAACCTCCCTTCTTATTGAATGATAGCCTTGCAAGGCAGATAACCGTCAATACCGTGGATAATACCGTGACGCGCAAACAGGTTGGAATTCTTGTTGCCGAGCATCACCTCAACGGGCGTCTGGTTAGACACTTCAGATGTTTCCGAAGACATCGTGAACACCAAATTGCCCTCGCCATTCTTGCTGGCGTCTACCCGAACAGGCGTTTGGATAGGGTTCTCGGGATTGGGATTATAGAAAGTTTCCTGCGAGAGCGAACGCGTATAGGTAGACGACTGGTAATTATAGATAACATTGTATGGGTTCAGGTCGTTGGGAATCACCCTGTTCTGCAAGATATGCCAAAGCAGGAAGTTCTTGGCCTTGGCCACATCCTCGTCGTAGGTTTCCGAAGAAGTGTTGGTAATAGCCGAATATTCAGGCAGATAACCATCCTCAACAGCCTTCTTCATCGCATCGTTATTGGGGATAAGTACTGTCACGGAAGCCGTGTTGTCGATTTCGGTAGGATTGATGTACACCTTATTGTCGCTATCGTAGGGGAAAAGCACGGCCTCGGCATATTTCTTGTACTCGCTGAAGTTGGCCAGGTTGTCGTTGCAAGCCTTCATCACGTAAGTGCCAAGACGGCCTTCGTTGTACGAAGTGACAGGCACGCAGTAGTCGATCAGACGGTTGTCCATATCGTAAACACTGCCGTTCATGAATTCGATATCCTTAAGTTTGGTAGCCACATTGTAGCTGGTACCCGTCGATGTAGCGTCGAAACCGCCGATACTCTGAATCTGCAACTTGCTTTGCTTGGCGGCACCCGAAGGCACCTTGATGCGCACCACATCGCCATAATAATTCTGCCAGATATCCCAGCCGTAGGCAGCGTAGCACTTCGAATAACCGGGGTGTCCCTCCACCTTCGACTGTCCGTTGGCCAGGATGCCGTCCATGGTTGAATTCACTTCCGTACTGTTGATTCTGACAAAGATACCGTTGAGTACCAAGCGTTTCAGACGGTCTTCTGCCGTCAGGTCGCCGGTAGCGGCATTAACGTTGCCCCACGAAGACATACCTGTTTCGGTAGAATAGGCATAGGTGTAGCCATCGTTGGTGAAAGCCCTGTCTTTGGGCAAAAATACCAGATAATACTCGGAATTATAACCATTGAGGGCGCAGCGCATAAGTTCCTCCTTCAGCGTATATTCATAGAACTGGTCTATCACCGCGCGAGCCACCGAATACGAACTGTCCATCAACATTTGGGTGTAGACAGTCTCGAAATACTTGCTCTTCATGTAATGGTCGGTGCCATAGAGCAAGCCGTTACTGGCCACTTGGATATGTGGAAAGTTCTCGTCTTCGAAACTCTTGCCGTAAGAACCCGAACCGTTGAAAAATTCGCCCGACTCCGACATGGCGCTCTTGTACTTGGAAGGCCAGACTTGCGTGGTGGTGATATGAGCATTGATAAAGTACTCCATAATCTGGTTAGGCACCAAATCGATGCTGGTCCAGGAATTCTTGCCGTTGTCGGTATACGGCTTGATGCGGTCTACATAGAAAGAGTCGATGGCCTGGTTGGTGGGCGCAAAGATGGTGTAGCCGTCGGTTTCGGCCGTCTTGTCCGATGAGTTGAGACGTTCGGCATTCAGTTCGACGGCAAAGTCGTAGTACTTCACCATCACCTCGCGAAGGTCAAGTTCGGGATAGATGCTTCTGAAATGCTGGGTAGCCTCATCGTTGGCTTCGTAGAGCTTGTAGACATAGTTGCCCGACACATCCTTGCGATCGAAGAAAGCCATCAGCTGGCTGTAGCGGGTGTCCGATTTGAGGATTTTCTCCAAATTGGGCAACGGCTTGTTCACCTTGTCGACGGCATGAACAATACCGTTTTCGGCTACAATATTCTCTTCTACCACACTGGCTCGCTGGATATTCTTGCCGGTATAGGTTACGCCGGGATAGAAATACTCGTAGTCGGTGGCCAACAGACCGCGCTTGCTGAAGAGACGGTCCAGATAGGTGGGTACATATTTATAATTGTTGTCGCCTACCGTATAACTGCTGTTGGCAGTGGCATCCACAACCCAAGCCAGCGTGCCGTCGGGCAACACTTCCTGATAGATGGCATCGTAGTAGGCTGTCTTCTTCTTGATACTGCTGAGCGTATCCCAGCCATTGGTCAGCACATCGGTCAGTTCGTCAAACTCGAACACATTGTAAACCAGGGAATAAGACACGATGGTATCGGCCTCGGCCGCCGAAATCTCATCGATGGAAGCATAGCCTTGTTCGCGCAGATAGTCGGCAATGGCATCGTTGGTGGGTGCAAACACCGTGTAGTAGCTGGCCGATTTCAAGATACGCTCGTACATGGTACTGTCTACCAGCTGCAGGTAGGAGCTGAAACGGCCGTCTTTCTGCAAGACTTCGTAAATAGGTGGCTCCAGCCACTCAGGACGTGAATAATACTGGTCCCAGTATTCGTCCTTACACTGTGTGAACAACAACAAGGCCATCCACATCCACAAAAACTTGAATCGTTTCATATTTGTTGTCAGGTAATTACTTGTAAAGTTCTGCATCCACTGTTAGGGCATGACCGAAAGATTTTCCCAGCGCACTTGCCAATTGCCGTCCTGCGGGAAACCGGGCGCATAGTCGGGCCGGCCCTCGTTGCCGTCCCAGCCGGCGCACATCATGGCCACTGCCGTCAGCAGACCGCCGTTACCGGGCAGGTACAGACGCAAACGGCCGTCTTGGTAATTGTGTCCGTTAATCAAATAGGAATTGGTGCGACGGTCCATCAGAAGAGCGTCCACAGCCTTGTCGGGCATACCCAGGCGGGCAGCGCACATGGCCGTCATCGGATAGTCCCAACCCCAGGTCTTGCCCCAATTCCAGTTCTCCCATATCCAATTGAAGGTATTGGTCATGATATCCTTGCGGACCAGCTTCGATTCGGGCAGCACGCCCAATGCTCCCAGCACGGCCATGTGGTCGGAGGAATAACGCACGTCTACATAAGTGTCGGTGGCTGTTTCCGCAGCCAGATACAGCTTGTTCTCGTTGTATGCCAAGGGCGACAACTTGTCAATCACCACTTCCCATTCCATATTCTTGGGCATGCCCAAACGCTGACGCCATTGCTGGGCTACACACAAGGCATAATGCCAATAAGAAAGTTCAAAGGGAGGATTCACCGTTTCGGCGGCGCGCAAGGTTTCCTGAGCCGGAATGACACCCTTCAGCACATAGCGGTCGCCCATACCGTCATAGTCGGCGAAATCGGCCATGAATTCAGCCGTTTCGAACACCAGATCGGCAAAGGGTTTCCACAGTGCCGTATCGGCAGGATGGTTACGATAGATAAGTTCCGCCATGTACAGGATATGCGGCTGTTGCCAGATAAGGAAGGAACCCACCTTCGAGGGTGCCTCCGTGGCCGAGGGGTCGGTCATCTTCATCCAGCGTACACCTTTGAATCCTTGGCGACGGGCAATCTCGCGGGCTTTATCCTTGGCCGAAAAATACCAACTCATGCTGGGCAGCAGGCATTCGTCACGATTCCACAGCGCAAAGTGTACGCCATGCCACCAATGCATTTCCAGATGAAACTTGCCAAACCAGCTGTTATAAGTAAGGCCTGTTTCTTGAGGCGGATAGATGCCGGCGCACTGTATGGCCGTAAGGTATTGCGACAGCACCACACGACGTTCCAGTTCAAAGGCGCGACTGTCTTTGCAAAGTGAAAAATCGACGGCACCGCCGGTCTTCCAAAAATGCTGCCAATGCTTGGCGCTGGCTTCTTCCACTTGGGCCACACTGAGCAGCTGGGCCAATTCTTCGGCATCTTCTATGAATTCCGAAGTAAAACTGAGCGAAGGTTCTGCCGTCTTCAGATAAAAGGTATGTGGGGTCTTGGCCTTGACAAAAAGGGCCGGACCATCCCAAGCCACCTTGACATAATAAACCGTGCTGTCGAGCGTACGCTGCAGCAAAGCCCACTGGCTGTCTTGCGCCACAATGCGTGTACGGTGCTTGCCGGGATTGTCCCAAGAAGTGGCGTCATCGCTGTGCTTACCCGAAGGATAGGGAAAGCGCCAGCATATTTTCATTTGATTATTGGCGAAAAGCGAAGAAGTAACCCGGGCAGCCACCATATCCCTTTCGGGATGACAAAAGGTGCTGACACTCACCTGCTCGCCAACGGCGACAAAACGACTGTCGATGCGACCGTTCCACATATCGAGGGTCTGGTCGGCTTGCTGAATATCTTCCGACGTGAGGGCGTTGCCCTTGGTGTCGCACATGCAAAGGCCAATATAGCCCAAATGCAGGCGGTGCGGATTGCCCCGGTAATAGTTGGCGGCAGCACGCTGACGTGCGGGTTCATTGAACTGCACGGCATAAAGCTCGTCCCGCCCCCGGAAATCGTAGGCCTTGAGCGTTTCTTCGGTGGTAAATTTGCGTTTGTTTGGAAAGCTGTGCCAGCCCCATTGCGACATGGTACCCAGCGGCACTCCCTGAGAATAGCGTTGCGGAAACGACTGCAGACCGGTGACGTCGACGGTAAAGGCGAAATTGCCGTTGCCCAGCGACAGACTGGCCAGAGAATCTACACAATTCACCTTGACGGCATGACGGCCCACCAGGGCCTCACGGTCGATAGGGTCAGGCTTGACCGAACTTTGACAAGCACTCAACAGCGTCACGGCCAGCGCTGTGAACAAGGAGAGAATAACGGCTTTGTTTCTAAAAATCATGCTTTTTTTGCTCGTTGCTACAATTGGGCAAAAATAGCATAATTTTATTAAAAAAATGCATAAAAATCCTCGAATTTGTCAGCATCCTTATTGATGCGTTACTATAAAGTCCACAATCGCCTGAGGTTTATCCAAGCTATGCGGATGATGGTCGCCCCAAGGCTTGATTATCGACAGAAAATCTACCGAAGGTACCGCCTCATACTTCTTCTTCAGCAAGAGGGCATTCTCTTTGTAAGGCACCACTTTGTCTTTCTTGCCAGCCACCAGCACCATGGGTATCTGCTTAACAATGAGCGTATCAGCCATATTGATGGCATTCTGCGTGAAAGCGCTTGCGGTAGTGTCATTCAGGCCCCAAGCATCAAGAAATTGCCGCCACTCGTTGGCATAAGCTTTTTGCTCACCGGGCCAAGAGAAAACATCGCACACGGGGGCATCTACATAGACACAAGCCACCTTGTGGGGATAGGTGGCTGCCCAATTGATGGCATACATACCGCCACGGCTGAAACCCTCCAGCACCGTCTTTTTAGCCAGACCCTGGTATTTGGTCAGATATTTGTAGAAGGCATCGCCGTCTTTTAAAGAGGCAGGGTTGGCGAAATCGCTGGTGCAATCGAGATAAACCACATGATAGCCCTTGGACAGCAAGGCTTCATCCACCTGCGTATAGGCACCGAAGAAGGCCGGACGCCATATCCAAGGCTGACCGGCAGCCGGTTTATGCGGCACCACAATGCGGGCCTCACGCTCTTTAAAGGCAAAACGGTACATATCGTAGCCATTCCATTGCGTCTTGACACCCGGATAAGGCGAAGGCACGAAATCGGCGGGAGCGTCCTGGCCGGTAATCTGACGATAAAATATCTTGGCCAGCTGCAAAGCGCCCTCTTCGTTAGGATGGATGCGATCGGCAAAAAGTTCGGGATGATTGCTGAAAGGGGTATACAGGTCGAGTACCCGGGCACCGGTCATGGCAGCCACACGGTCGATATAAGGTATCACGCCGTTCTTGATGATGGAGTCGTTGATACCCCAGTCGAGGCGGTAGGCTGGCACGGGATAACAGAGTATTATCTGCGGATGCGAAGGCAGTTCCTGAAAACTGCGCACCAAGGTTTCGAGATCTTTGGGAAATTCGTCTTGATACACCCAGTTAAAAGGCTTGGTATCGTTGGTACCCAACTTAATGGTAACGATATCGGGACAGAAGGCCAGGGCCTGCGCGTACTTGTCTTCCTTCATCCAGGGACGGTCGCCGCTCATCAGCAGGGTGCGTCCGCTGTAGCCGTAGTTGCGCACTTCGTAGTTCTCGCCCAGCATTTGGCCCAGCACGGCAGGATAGGAATCGCGCTGCATATTTTTGATGGCAGCACCTTGGGTAATACTGTTTCCGACACAGGCCACCTTGATGGTCTTGGCCTGGATAGCGCCGATGCCGAGCATCAGACAAACGAGCAACAGCAGCAAACTGTTCTTTTTCATTTCTTTCGTTTTTATAATCGGGGCGAAATATACGACATTTTTGCTACTTTTGTCCAGCATTGTGCTTTAGGAAGATTTCAAACCGTTTATTATCAACCGAAATAACTTACATGATGAAAAAAATCTCTATGCTGGCGCTGGCCGTACTGCTGATGTCGGCCTGTTGCCAAAAGGAAAAATCGGTGAATGTCACCGTAGTGAACAACACGGACCTGGTCCGCGAAAGTGAAAATGTCGAACTCTGCCTGTGCCGCCTGAAAGCTGCCCTCAACGCCGACGACAACGCCCAATTTGTGGTGTACAACGCCCAAGGTGAAGAAATTCCTTCACAGCTGACCAATTTGGGCAGCGAACACATGAAGTTGCTGTTCCAAACCAGCCTGGCCGCTCACGATTCGGCCGTTTATCGCGTTGTAGTCGGTACGCCTCAAGCCTACCCCACCCAAGCCCAGACCACTTTCATGCCACGCCGCAAGGACGACATTTCCTGGGAGAACGACCGCGCCATCTTCCGTATGTACGGTCCCGCTTTGGCCACCGATGCCACCGAAGCCCTGATTAGCGGCGGTCTTGACATGTGGGTAAAGCGCACGCCCAAGCTGGTGAGCCAGCAATGGTATCAGGACGAATTCGACGGCAAGTCTTCCTATCACCACGACAATGGCGAAGGCCTCGATTTCTATAGCGTTGGCAAGACCTTGGGTGCCGGCGGCGTAGCTCCTTACATCAACGGCAAACTTTATATGGTAGGCGACAACTTCCATACCTATACCATTTTGGAGAACGGCCCCATTCGCACCAAGTTCCGTCTCGATTATGCCGCTTACGATGTCGCCGGTAAAATGACGGCAGAATCGCGCACCATCACCTTGGATGCCGGCTCGCATCTGAACCGGGTGGCAGTCAGCTACGATACGCAAGACGATCTGAGCGTTGCCGCCGGTTTTCCCTTCCGCGGTTTTGAGAAAAAAGCCGGTTCCAAGATTGACAAGCGCGGCATTGACGACTGCAAGGACATCGCCTACGACAAGCAGGCCGGTTGGATAGCCTATGGAGAGCCCAATCATCCCGAGAACGGCATCATCTTCTTGGGCAGCATCGTTCCCTACGGTGCCGAAAACATGCTTATCGACGAGAACCATATTCTTAACTGCGCCACAGCCAAAGCCGGCAAGCCTTTCGTTTACTATTCGGGCGGTGCCTGGAGCAAGGGCGGGTTCGAGAACATCGAGGCTTGGGCCGCTTACATGGCACACTACGCCGCTTGTTTGCAGCAGCCTCTTCAGGTAAAGATAGACATCGCAGCTGCCGGCACTTGCGGCAAGAACTGCAAGCACTGAGTAGTCTAAAAAGGGGGCTGCCGGTCCGAGGGACCGGCAGCCCCCTTCGCATCGTCCAACGGCCCGCACGCCCACCCTTCGCGTAT
>CAYRHC010000009.1:0-16329 GCA_964423935.1 uncultured Bacteroidales bacterium
CACCGAAACAATCACGCCCTTGGGCTGTTCCAAATCGATGATATCCAGCACACGTTCAAAGCTCAACTCGTCGAAGTACAGACGGTCGCACATATCGTAGTCGGTGGATACCGTTTCGGGGTTATAGTTGATCATGATGGCCTTGTAGCCCAGCTTGCGGGCCGTCTGGATGGCGTTCACCGAGCACCAGTCGAACTCCACGCTGCTGCCGATGCGGTAAGCGCCCGAACCCAGCACAATCACCGATTTGTCGTTCTTGTAGTAGGGAATGTCGTGGTCGCTGCCATCGTAGGTCATATACAGATAGTTGGTCAGTTCTGGATGTTCCGAAGCCACCGTTTCAATGCGCTTGACGCTGGGCAGGATGCCTTGTTTCTTACGCAGGTTGCGTACACGCAGCAGGTCTTTTTCGAGGTTGCCCTGAGCGTTTTCCGAATAACGGGCAATCTGGAAGTCGGAGAAGCCCAGACGCTTGGCCTCCAGCATAACGTCGGACGGAATGTCTTCGATGCGTTTGTATTGGCCCAGCACCTTGGTGTAGTCGCAGATGTTCTTCATCTTGCCGATGAACCAAGGGTCGATTTTGGTCAGCTCGTAGATACGCTCAATGCTGTAGCCTCTTTCCAAAGCTTCGGCTATGGCGAAGATGCGCAGGTCGGAGGGGTGCGACAGCTCGTGGTCGAGGTCGTCGAAGTGCAGGTGATTGTTGCCCACGAAACCGTGCATGCCTTGGCCTATCATACGCAGACCCTTTTGCAGGATTTCTTCAAAAGACTTGCCGATAGACATAATTTCGCCCACCGACTTCATCGAAGAACCGATTTCGCGCGAAACGCCCACGAACTTGGTCAAGTCCCAACGGGGAATCTTGCAAATCATATAGTCGAGCTGAGGAGCGACGTAAGCCGAGTTGGGTGTACCCATTTCGCCGATTTGGTCGAGACTGTAACCCAATGCCAGCTTGGCGGCTACGAAAGCCAGGGGATAACCGGTAGCTTTGGAAGCCAGGGCCGAAGAACGGCTCAGACGGGCATTCACTTCGATAATACGGTAGTCGTTGGTTTCGGCGTTGAAGGCAAACTGGATGTTGCATTCACCCACAATGCCCAAGTGACGGACGCAAGTCTTCGACAGGTTCACCAGCATATCAACCTGCTGCTGGTTCAGCGAGCAGGTAGGAGCCACCACAATAGATTCGCCGGTGTGGATACCCAGCGGATCGACATTTTCCATATTGGCCACCGTAAAGCAGTGGTCGTTCTTGTCGCGAATGACTTCGAATTCAATTTCCTTCCAGCCCTTGAGCGATTCTTCCACCAAAATTTGTTTGGAGAAAGAGAAGGACTGTTCGGCCAAGTCCTTGAATTCATCAGGATTGGTGCAGATGCCGCTGCCCAAACCACCCAAAGCGTAGGCCGAACGTATCATCACAGGAAAACCGATGGTCCGGGCAGCCTTCTGGGCGTCTTCCATCGATTCTACCGCTTGGCTCACCGGCGATTTAAGACCGATTTCGTTCAGCTTTTTTACGAAAAGGTCGCGGTCTTCGGTGTACATGATAGCTTCTACCGAAGTGCCCAAAACCTTCACGCCATACTTGTCAAGAATACCCTGAGTGTAAAGCTCAGTACCGCAGTTCAAGGCCGTTTGGCCTCCGAATGCCAACAGGATACCATCGGGACGTTCCTTCTCGATGATTTTCTCCACGAAGTAGGTGTTGACGGGTAAAAAATAGACGGTATCAGCAATACCGTCGGACGTCTGGATAGTGGCAATGTTCGGATTGACCAATACCGATTTGATACCTTCTTCGCGTAGAGCTTTCAACGCTTGCGAGCCCGAGTAGTCGAATTCGCCCGCCTGACCGATTTTCAAGGCGCCTGAACCGAGAACAAGGACTTTTTTAATTTCTTGATTCATAATGAATTAATTAGATTTGGTCGTGTTCAATATTCGCGTGCAAAGAAAGCGATTTCTCCCGATTCAGGAAAGAGCACAAGACTATTTTTTAGTGAATAAATGCTATTTTTCCATGTCGTGAAACTTGATTTGTTTTATGCGCATATTTGCCGTACTTTTGCAGTTCCGTCCGAATAAACGAACAATCTTATAAAAATACAGAAAATGTACAGAACACATACTTGTGGAGAGTTGCGACTCAGCCACGTGGGTACTGAAGTGACCCTGGCCGGTTGGGTGCAGCGTCTGAGAAAAATGGGAGGCATGACCTTCGTCGATTTGCGCGACCGTTACGGCATTACCCAACTGGTGTTCGACCAGAGCATCGAGCCCGCTTTGGCCGAAAAAGCCAACCATCTGGGCCGTGAATACGTTATCCAAGTGCAGGGCAGTGTGCGCGAGCGCGAAAGCAAGAATGCCAAGATTGCCACGGGCGATGTCGAACTGGTGGCCAAAACTTTGACGGTGCTTAACGAATCGGCCGTTCCGCCTTTCACCATCGAAGACAACAGCGACGGTGGCGACGACCTGCGCATGCAATACCGCTATCTGGACCTGCGCCGCAACTGTGTGCGCAAGAACCTGGAGTTGCGTCACAAGCTGGCTTTTGAGACCCGCCGCTACCTCGATGCCCAGCATTTCCTCGAAATAGAGACTCCCTTCCTTATCAAGTCTACGCCCGAAGGCGCCCGCGACTTTGTGGTACCTTCGCGTATGAACCCCGGACAGTTTTACGCGCTGCCCCAGTCGCCCCAACAGTTCAAGCAGCTGCTCATGGTGGCCGGTATGGACCGTTACTTCCAGATTGTCAAGTGTTTCCGTGACGAGGACCTGCGTGCCGACCGTCAGCCGGAGTTCACCCAGATAGACTGCGAAATGTCATTCGCCCAACAGGAAGACGTTATCGTCATGTTCGAAGGCTTGATGAAGCATCTGTTCAAGGTACTGAAAAATATCGAGTTCGAAGGCGATTTCCCCCGCATGACTTGGGAAGATGCCATGAAATATTACGGCAGCGACAAGCCCGATATCCGTTTCGGTATGAAGTTTGTCGAAGTGAAGGACCTTTTGCCTGAAGGCCATTTTCAGGTCTTCGACCAAGCACCTTATGTGGCCGGTATTTGCGTGCCCGGTTGCGCCGGCTATTCGCGCAAGCAGCTCGATGCCATTACCGATTATGTCAAGCGTAGCCAGATTGGCGCCCAGGGCCTGATTTGGATCAAGAAAGACGCTCAAGGTCAGCTTAAGTCGAGCATCGACAAGTTTTACGAGCCTGCAACCATCGCTGCGCTGGCCCGGCGTTTCGAGGCCGCTGACGGTGATTTGATGCTGCTCATGTGCGGCCCCATGCGCAAGACCCAGAAACAGCTCTGCGCCCTGCGTCTGAAAGTGGCCGATGACCTTGGCCTGCGCAATCCTTCGGTTTTCGCGCCGCTCTGGGTGGTGGATTTTCCGCTCTTCGAGTGGGACGAAGAAACCCAGCGCTATTATGCCACGCACCATCCCTTTACCATGCCTAACCCCGAAGACATTCCTCTGCTCGACACCGATCAGGGCAAAGTGCGCTCCTGGGCTTACGACTGCGTGGTGAACGGTGTGGAACTGGGCGGCGGCTCGGTGCGTATCCACGACAGCCAATTGCAGGAAAAGATGTTCGAACTGCTCGGCTTCACGCCCGAAAAGGCCATGTCACAGTTCGGTTGCATCATCAACGCCTTCCGTTACGGCGCTCCGCCACACGCCGGTCTGGCTTTCGGTCTGGACCGCGTGGTATCCATGTTTGCCGAGCTCGACAGCATTCGCGACTGCATCGCCTTCCCCAAGAACAATGCTGGCCGCGACGTGATGATAGACGCGCCTTCGGTTATCGACGATGCCCAGCTGGAAGAACTCTGTCTGAGCGTAAATTTGCCCCAGCCCAAGTAATTGAAGATGAAGGTTGCCGACATCTGTCAGATTATCGAGAACTTTGCAGCGCTCGACAAACAGGAAGCCTACGACAACTCCGGCCTGCAGCTGGGCGACCCGCTTATGCAGGTGACGGGCGTGCTCGTATGCCTCGATCTGAGCGAAGCCGTGCTGGACGAAGCCTTGGCCCAAGGCTGCAATATGATAGTCTCGCACCATCCCTTGCTCTTTCACGGTCTGAAGCAGATTACCGGCCGCAGCATGGTGGAAAGGGTGGTTATCAAGGCTTTGCAGCACAAGGTGGCCATTTATGCCGGCCATACCAATGTAGATTCCGTGCGTCAGGGTGTCAGTGCCAAGATGTGCGAAAAGCTGGGCTTGCAGGTGCAGGGCTTCCTGGCCGCCAAAACGGAGGACGCCGGTCTGGGCATGATAGGGGAGTTGCCCTCAGCCATATCGGAGCGCGATTTTCTGCAGCTGGTGAAAGATGCTTTCCGCTGTCCTTGTCTGCGCCATTCGACCTTGACGGGCAAAAACATCAAAAAGGTGGCGCTTTGTGGCGGCAGCGGTGCGGAGTTCATCCCTTTGGCGCTGGCCGCCCGTGCCGATGCCTACCTGACAGCCGACCTCAAGTATCACGATTTTACCTCGGGCCAAGCCGCCTTGCTCTTGATTGATGCCGGACATTTTGAAACGGAGCAATACACAAAAGAAATATTTTACCGTTTGTTATCGGAAAATAATGCTACCTTTGCAGTCCGAATTTCGCAAGCTGAACACAATCCGGTTTGCTACTTTTGATAAGTAATTTATATACAATATTTTAGCTATGGCTACAGAAAATACGAAAGCAGATCTCAAGGACATTCCTGTAGAAGAAAAACTCAAAGTGCTGTACGAATTGCAGCTGGTGGCTTCCGAACTCGACAAGATTAAGATTCTCAGAGGCGAGTTGCCTTTGGAAGTGCAAGATTTGGAAGACGAAATAGCCGGTCTTCAGACCCGTATCGAAAACTTCAAGAACGAGATGAAGGCTACCGCCGATCTTATCAAGACCCGCAAGGCCGATATCGAGAACGCTCAGGCTTTGATTGCCAAATACAAGGAACAGCAGGACAACGTCCGCAACAACCGCGAATACGACTTCCTTAGCAAGGAAATTGAATATCAGGGGCTGGAAATTGAGTTGGCTGAGAAGAAAATCAAGGAAGCCCAGTATGCCGAAACCCTCAGAACCGAGGAACTCGCCACTGCCGAAGCCGATTTGGAAGAACGCAAGCAAGACTTGGAAGTGAAGAAGGCCGAGCTGGACGATATCATCTCCGAGACCCGCGCCCAAGAAGAAGGTTTGCGCGAAAAGGCCGCCCAACTGGAAGCCAATATCGAAGACCGCTTGCTGACAGCTTTCAAGCGTATCCGTAAGAACGCCCGCAACGGCCTAGCTGTGGTAACGGTAGAGCGTGATGCCTGCGGCGGTTGCTACAACAAGATTCCGCCACAAAGACAGCTCGATATCCGCATGCGCAAGAAAGTTATCGTTTGCGAATACTGCGGCCGCATCATGGTAGACTCCGGTTTGGCTTCCAAAGAAGACATCGAGTAAGCGCCAAGCGAACAAAAAGCAAGGGTGACTAAGAGTCGAAAGACCGATAGTCACCCTTTTTGTATGTTGTCCGGTTGTCAGTTCTTGAAGGGATAAAAATACGGGTGTACAGGCTCAGCGTGTGGCCGTTGTCCAAATGAACGATGACTTTCGCTTCGGGGTATACCGCCTTGACGGCATCGTAGCAGGCCGTGGTGAGTTCCGCATTATTCGGCTTCGATAAGCGGGTAGAGCAGGCTCTCGTCTATGCGGAAGACCGTTCCGTGGCGCATACCGGCGGGGAACTTGACTTTGCCTTCGAGCATTTCCCATTCGCCCTTCTTGAGGTTCTTGCAGCGGGCGGCCTGGTATTTGCCGTTGCGGTAAGCGTCCCAATATAAGTAGGTGTACTTGCCGATTTTGATGGCGGCAGGTCCTTCTGCCCAAAGCTTGCCCGAGATGGGCTCGGAAACCTTAAGCGGAATCCGTTTCAGACTGGCACTCCTAACCATGCGGATGTTCTTCTCTACGGGGTCGAGCGTTTCGTTCTTGAGGAAAATATAGTACTTGCACGACTCTTTCAGCACAAAGGCATCGATGACGTTGAAGCCCGGGTCGTAGAACAAGCGGGTGGGGGTGAAAGTCTTGAAATCCTTGGTGGTGGTGTAGTACAAGCGGTGGTTGTATTGGTCTTCGCTGCTGGCTTCGGCCTCGAACTGGCCATCGATGGTGCTGGCCCAGATAATGTAGAACTTGCGCGAGGCACGGTCGTAGAAAAGTTCGGGAGCCCAGACATTGCGCGTTTTAGGCTCCTGTGCCATAACGGCGATTTCCTGCTGTTCCGACCAGTGCTGCAAGTCGTCGGAGCTGGCGTGGCCGATGCTGTTGCCCGTCCAGCTGCAAGTCCAGACCATGTGGAAACGGCCGTCGGGACCTTGCACGATGCTGGGGTCGCGCAGCAACTTTTCCTTGCCCACTTGGGGCGTGAGGAAGGACTTGCCGTCTTGCACCTTCTTCCAGATAAGCCCGTCGAAACTGTAGGCATAGTGCAAGCCGTCGCCATCGCCCTGAAAATAGCAGAACAGATAGGCTTCCTGTTTGCCGTTCACCAAGTTCCAGAACCAGTTGTCGTTCTTGTCTTTCTTTTCGTCTTTGTTGGCGGCATTACTGCCAAGCGGCATTAGCAAGGCAGCGAGCAGCAGCAAGCTCTGGCAAAATCTTTTCATCACTTGATATTTTTTAAGGTGTGGCCCATGCGCGTCTTTTTGGTGTGCAGATAGGCTTCGTTATAAGGATTCACAGGCGTTTCGATGGCCACGTTCTCGACAATTTCCAGACCGTAGGCTTCCAAACCGATACGCTTGACGGGATTGTTCGACATCAGGCGCATTTTGTGTACGCCCAGGCATTGCAGAATCTGAGCACCCACGCCGTAGTCGCGCTCGTCGGCATCGAAACCCAGGTGCAGGTTGGCGTCGACCGTGTCGTATCCCTCTTCCTGCAGCTTGTAGGCCTTGATTTTGTTCATCAGCCCGATGCCGCGGCCCTCTTGGCTGAGGTAAACCACCACGCCCTTGCCTTCGTCCTGTATCTTCTGCATGGCCATATGCAGCTGGTCGCCGCAGTCGCAGCGCAGCGAACCCAGCACATCGCCCGTCAGGCAGGAAGAGTGCATCCTCACCAGAATGCTTTCGTCTTCTTTCCATTCGCCCTTCACCAGCGCAATGTGTTCTTGGCCCGTCGAAAGTTGGCGGAAGGGAATAAGGTGAAAATCGCCGTATTTGGTGGGCATATGCACGCTGGGACCCATCTCCACGAGCGACTCCTGCTGCAAACGGTAGGCAATCAAATCTTTGATGGTGAGCAGCTTGAGCTTGTATTTTTGGGCAATTTCGTACAGTTGGGGCAGACGCGCCATGCTACCGTCCTCGTTCATCACCTCGATGAGCGCACCGGCAGGGTGCAGCCCGGCCATGCGGCAAAGGTCGACGGCGGCTTCGGTATGGCCGGCGCGGCGCAACACACCTTTGTTCTTGGCGTAGAGCGGGTTCACGTGGCCGGGACGCGCCAGGTCTTCGGGCAGGGTTTCCGGATTGGCCAATGCCTTGATGGTTTCGGCACGGTCGTGGGCCGAAACGCCCGTGGTGCAGCCTGCAATCTTATCGACCGTAATGGTGAAGGGCGTTCCCAGCAACGAAGTGTTGGTAGCCACCTGCGGGTTCAGTTCCAGACGCTGGCATTGCTCTTCGGTGATGGGCGCACAAAGCACACCGCGGCCCATGGTAATCATGAAGTTCACCTTTTCGGGCGTAATCAGTTCGGCCGCTGTGATGAAATCGCCTTCATTCTCGCGGTCTTCATCATCAACCACAATCACAATCTCACCCTGACGGATGGCTTCGACAGTCTCTTCGACCGTATTCAACTTGATTTCCATAATATCGTAGTTTTTTGTTATTTCCTTTTGAATTTCCTGCTGTTGATTTTCAGGCGGATAAATCGCCACAAAAGCTTAAGCTTGAAAAATTGCTTCAACTTGGCTATCAACGATTCCAAATCGAAGAGCGTTGAGTCGTTTACTGCCGTGACAGTGAGGAAGATACCCAACGGCAACATCACCGCCGAACTGAGCGCCATGCCATAGAGTGCGTCCCAGTTGCCGCTTTTCACCAGTTTCTGCCCGGCCGTATCAATGAGGTAATAGGCGATGAAAAGCACCACCGACACCACCGCCGGCATACCCAGTCCGCCCTTGCGGATAATAGCCCCCAAAGGCGCGCCGATAAAGAAGAAGATAATGCAGGCAAAGGCCAGCGAGAACTTCTTGTAGTATTCAATGCCGCTGCGCCGGTAACGCATGTTGTCGCGCTGGAGCGAAGCCTTCAGGTATTCGAAATCGTTGCGGGCCGATTCCACGCGGCGCATGCTCTTGGCCAGCACCTTTTCGGCTTGACGGACGCTCAGACTCTGGTAAAGACTGTCAACGTTGGGATTGAACAGCGGCATTTTGGCCACCTTCGAGAGCGAATCCACGCTGAGCAGGTTGCGCCCTTGCGTGTCGCCGCGCCCCAGAAAATAATGCTCGGTATAATGTTCTTGCTTGCGGCCCTGTATACTGTCGATGCGCGTTCCCACCGAATCGAGAATGTGCCGCAGTTGGGCGCTGTTCATGCTGATATGCGAATTGTCGTAGGCCGACTCGTCCACACGCGTAAAGTTGGCGTCGAAAGGAATCACCACCTCTTTGGTGCGGAAAATCTCGCGGCGGTAAGGAATGCCCACGTCGCTGGCTTGGTCTTGCTTGAAATTGCTGAACCCTTCGCCGTGATAGAGCGTCAGCACCAAGTTGAGCTTGTCTTCGGTCATGCGCAGACGGCCCGAGTCGGCCAGCGTGACGGCCGCGTTGTCGAAGCCGTCGGAAAAGTCGTAAATCATCACGTCGAGCAGCAGACCGCGCTTCACGTCCTTGCCCTTGACGTAGATGGTCATGTCTTGAATGCCCGAATAAAAAGCCCCTTCGGGAATGGACAGCGTGGGCGACTTCTGCTGTATGGAAGCGATGAGCGAGTGCATCTTCACCTGCATCTTGGGCAGGTATTTGTCTTGAAAATAATACGAAGCACAAGCCACGATGCTCACGCAGATAATGATGGGCTTCATGATGTTGAACAGCGAAACGCCGGCGGCCTTCATGGCCAGCAGTTCCAGCCTTTCGCCGAAGTTGCCGAAAGTCATAAGCGAAGCCAGCAGAATGGCCAGCGGCAGGGTGGTGGGCAGTAGTTGCGCCGATGCGTAATAGAAAAATTCAAGATACACGCCCAGACCTACACCTTTGCCCATAATCTGCTCGGATACCCTCCACAGCAACTGCATCACCAAGATGAAGTTGCAGATGAAAAAGGTCATCAGGAAGATGGGTAAAAAGTTTTGCAGTACGAAAGTATGTAGTCTTTTTACGCGGAACATGACTCAGGCTTTAAAGCCTGCAAAGGTAAGTAAAAAAAGGAGACTATAAACCGATTCGCCGGATAAGTGTATCGATTTCGGCGCCCCAAAGACTGATAAGGTCGTCTTTTTCGTTGTCCGAGGCAAAATCGGTGAGCAACAGCGAAATCTCGCCCGTCAGCTCCGACTTGATGATTTCAATTTCGAAGTAGGTGTTTTCGGGTGCATTCAGCCAATGGAAGCGGACGCGTTCATCGGGTTGCAAATCTATAAGTTTGGCCCTTTCGCTAGCTTTGTGCCATGAAAAGGTGAAAATGTGGTTGCTGTCTTCTTCTACATTGT
This sequence comes from uncultured Bacteroidales bacterium, assembly GCA_964423935.1. GTDB lineage: Bacteria > Bacteroidota > Bacteroidia > Bacteroidales > UBA1402 > UBA1757. The sequence continues at coordinate 9,737 of CAYRHC010000009.1, forward strand.
CGGCCATCCATTCAGCCAGCCCGTGAGGAGTGCTGATGAGCCGCCACAAAGCTTTGGTAGAGCCTTTCTTCAAACTGAACTCTATGGTAAACTTCTCTTTCATGAGTGAACTGCTGAAACTTTCGGCGAATATAGTTAAAGATTTTAAATTATCAGCGTTTAGATGATAAAGATTTTCGATTAAACGGAAGTTTTACGCTTCCGTAACAGAACCCGGGCAGTCGGTAAGTATGGAGAACGCCCTTGTAGCGGCTATTTAGAAAGTTTTGAAAAATCTGGCGGAATAAGTTTGTCAATTCAAAATATGATATTACTTTTGCCGTGCTTTTGAAAAGGCACAATGATGGCGAGATAGCTCAGCTGGTTAGAGCGCATGATTCATAATCATGAGGTCCTCGGTTCAATCCCGAGTCTCGCTACTGCAAGAACGGTTAATTTGCAAGCGTACCTGCACTTGGTACCGGCAGGTGACCGTTTTTTTATGTCTATCAACGAATAAAACGAGTCAACATGAACCCTATTTCCAATCGTCTGGCTGCTTTGGCCGCGTCCGAAACGCTGGCCATGTCGCAAAAGAGCAACGAACTGCGTGCCCAAGGTATCGATGTGATTAACCTGAGTGTCGGCGAACCCGACTTCTTTACGCCCGATCACATAAAACAGGCTGCCAAACAGGCAATAGACAAAAACTTCTCGTTCTATTCTCCCGTTCCGGGTTATCCCGCACTGCGTCAAGCTATTGTGGCCAAGCTCAAGAACGAGAACGGTCTGGATTACCTGCCCGAACAGATTGTCTGCTCCAACGGTGCCAAGCAGTCGGTGTGCAACGCCATTCTAGCCTTGGTGAATCCCGGCGACGAAGTTATCGTGCCGGCCCCCTATTGGGTAAGTTATGTAGAGATGGTCAAGCTGGCCGAAGGTACCAACGTTATCGTGCATGCCGGCATTGAACAGGATTTCAAGATGACGGCCTCCCAGCTCGAGGCCGCCATCACGCCCAAAACCAAGGCTCTGATTCTCTGCTCGCCCTCCAATCCGACGGGCAGCGTTTACAGCCACGACGAACTTAAGGCGCTGGCCGGGGTGCTGGAGCGTCATCCGCAGGTCTTCGTCATCTCGGACGAAATCTACGAACACATCAATTATATAGGCAAACACGAAAGCATTGCCCAGTTCGAAGCTTTGCGCGAGCGCGTGGTCATTGTCAACGGCGTTTCCAAAGCGTATGCCATGACCGGCTGGCGTATCGGCTGGATAGCCGCTCCCAAATGGATAGCCGCTGCCTGCAGCAAGTTGCAGGGACAGTACACTTCGGGTCCTTGTTCGGTGGCTCAGGAAGCCGCCCGCGTGGCCTATACCGGCAGCCAGGATTGCGTGGAAGAAATGCGTCAGGCCTTTATGCGCCGTCGCGACCTCATTATTTCGCTCATGCAACAAGTGCCCGGCCTGGAACTGTGCGTGCCCAAGGGAGCTTTCTACGTCTTCCCCAAGTGCAGCGCCTACTTTGGCAAGTCTTACAACGGACGCGTCATTAATACGGCAGCCGAGCTGGCCATGTATCTGCTGGAAGAAGGCCATGTGGCCTGTGTGGGCGGTGCCGCCTTCGGCGACCCCGACTGTCTGCGCTTCTCTTACGCCACTTCCGACGAGAACATCAAAAAGGCCGTGGCCCGCGTCAAAGAAGCCCTCGCCAAGTTGCAGTAATTAAGCCAAGTTGCAGTAATTACAGTTTCAGAACGGCCAGGAAGGCTTTTTGGGGTACTTCCACCGAGCCGATCTGTTTCATGCGCTTTTTGCCCTTCTTCTGCTTTTCGAGCAGCTTGCGCTTACGCGTAATATCGCCGCCATAGCACTTGGCCGTCACGTCCTTGCGCACTTGACGCACCGTTTCGCGCGCGATGATTTTGGCGCCGATGGCCGCCTGTATGGCAATGTCGAACTGCTGGCGCGGGATAAGTTCCTTCAGCTTTTCGCACATGCGACGGCCCAGGGTTTCGGCATTCGAGATATGCGTCAGGCAGGAGAGCGCGTCCACCGCTTCGCCGTTGAGCAGGATGTCGAGCTTCACCAGCTTGGATTCGCGGAAACCGTTCATATGATAATCGAATGAGGCATAACCCTTTGAGATGCTCTTGAGCTTGTCGTAGAAGTCGAAGACGATTTCGCCCAGCGGCAGGTCGAAGAGAATTTCCATGCGGTTGCCCGAAATGTATTCCTGCTTGACCAGTTCGCCGCGCTTGTCCAGACAAAGCGTCATGATGGGGCCGATATATTCCGTGCCGGTAATGATGGTGGCGCGGATAAACGGCTCTTCGATATGGTCGATGTACGTGAGGTCGGGTAGTCCGGAAGGGTTGTTCACGTCCAGACATTCGCCTTTTTTTGTGTAAACCTTGTAAGGCACGTTGGGCACGGTGGTGATAACGTCCATGTCGAACTCGCGGTCGAGGCGTTCCTGCACGATTTCCATGTGCAGCAAACCCAAAAATCCGCAGCGGAAGCCAAAGCCCAACGCCACCGACGATTCCGGCTGAAAAGTGAGCGAAGCGTCGTTCAGCTGCAACTTCTCGATGCTGCTGCGCAGATTCTCGTAATCCTCGCTGTCGATGGGGTAGACACCCGCAAAAAGCATGGGCTTCACTTCTTCGAAACCTTCGATGGCCTCGTCGCAAGGACGTTCCACATGGGTGATGGTATCGCCCACCTTCACTTCGCGCGAAGTCTTGATTCCCGAGATGATATAGCCTACATCGCCGCAAGAAAGCACCTCGCGGGGTTGCATGCTGAGCTTCAGCACACCTATTTCGTCGGCATCGTACTGCTTTTGCGTGGCGAAAAATTTCACCAAATCTTTGCTGTGCAACGTGCCGTTCACAATCTTGAAATAGGCGATAATGCCTCGGAAAGAATTGAACACCGAGTCGAACACCAAGGCTTGCAGCGGCGCGTCGGGGTCGCCTTTGGGTGCGGGCACCCTTTCCACGATGGCCTTGAGAATCTCTTCCACGCCTTCGCCCGTTTTGCCGCTGGCCCGCAGAATTTCTTCGCGCTTGCAGCCCAGCAGTTCAATCACCTGGTCTTCCACTTCCTCCACCTGCGCGCTGGCCAGGTCTATCTTGTTGAGTACGGGAATAATCTCCAGGTCGTGGTCGATGGCCATGTAGAGGTTGGAAATGGTCTGGGCCTGAATGCCTTGCGTTGCGTCAACCACCAGCAGCGCACCTTCGCAGGCGGCAATGGAACGCGACACCTCGTACGAGAAATCCACGTGTCCGGGCGTGTCAATCAGGTTCAGCGTATAAGTCTCGCCCTGATACTGATACTGCATCTGGATGGCGTGACTTTTGATGGTAATGCCGCGTTCTTTTTCAAGATCCATATCGTCCAGAATCTGGTTCTCGGTAATGGCAACGGTGGCGGTCTTTTCCAGCAAACGGTCGGCTAAGGTGCTCTTCCCGTGGTCGATATGGGCGATGATGCAGAAATTTCTGATATGTTTCATTGAAAAATAGATGTGCTTAAAGTTGATTGACGAAATTAAATAAGATTACAGCTTACGAAGGGCAAAAGTACCTAAAAACTTTCTATTTTTGTAGGTTATTTTTATACAGAATACTAAGCATAAAACAAGCATTCATTATCCATGACACAAAACGAAATTGACCGACTTTACGGACGCATTTCCGCCCTGCTGGACGAAAAGCGTTACCGCGAGGCTATGTTGCAGTGTTACTACCTTATCCAGCAAAACGCTGATGCCACGCTGCAGGAACGTCTCGAAAACCAGGAAAACATCTACCGTAATCTTTTGCATTACCGCCTCGAAGGCGTGCAAGACCCGCAACAGGAAAGCATACTGCAACGACTGCAGGGCGACGTGCTGCTCATTGCCGACTATGCCTATCTGCATTGGTGCCAAGGCTTTTCTAGCCGATGGACTTACGCGCAATGGCGCTACCGTCGCATGAATCCGCAGGGCCGGCGCAGCCTCAACGATATTGTCAAGACCATTGCCGACAGCCTCGACGAACTGCCACTTCTCGATCCGCAGAAGAACCCGCAGACCAAGCCTCGCCGCCGCCAGTTGATGCGACAGATTTCCGATGCCGAAACGGCCTTCTTTTACGATATTCTCCTTTCCGAACCTTGGCATAGTGCCGACTTGGAAAGCCATCGCAAGTGCTTTGGCGCGCTTACCACCAACGGTCGCGCTATAGCCGTTTCGGCCTTGCTGCTGAGCCTGCAGGCCCTGTTCGACAAATACAAGCTGAGTTTCCTGATGGAGCTTTGCCAGTATCCGCAAGACATCGTGGCCATGCGCTCGCTGGCCGCCCTGCTGTTGATATTGTTGCAACACCACCGGCGCGTGCAGGCCAATCCTGCCCTCGCAGCCCAGCTCTCGCTGCTGCTCGGGCAGGACCAGATGCCCGCCCGCGTGGCCGAAGTCTGCGTGCAGCTCATACGTGCCAAATACAACGACCAGCTGCTGAACCGCATGGAAAAAGAACTGCTGCCGGGCATGAACAAGCTGGGCGACAGCCTCAAGGACAAAATGTCGCGACAACAGAGTCTCAACCTCGATGCCGACGACCTGAACGAAATCCTCGCCGACGAAGACTTCAACGAATCCATGCACGAAATCTCCGACTTGCAGAGCGATGGCGAAGACGTGTACATGACCACTTTCTCGCATCTGAAGACCTATGCTTTCTTTAACGAACTCGCACACTGGTTCGCGCCCTTCTGGCTGGAACATCCCGACCTCGTTACCGACATAGACGACACCGCCACCGATACGCTGCGCCATATGCAACAGCTTGCCGACACCATGTTGCTCTGCGATTCCGACAAATACTCTTTCTGTATCAACCTCTTCCGCGTGCCTGCCGAGTACAGGCTGCCCATGCTCACCAACTTGAACGCCGACAGCGAACAGTTCAAGGAAATACTCGAAATGGAGCGCAACGGCAACAAACATTTGGCCAAAGAGTATTTGAGCAACCTTTATATTCAGGACCTCTACCGCTTTTATAAGCTCTTCCCCTCGAAAAACGATTTTTACAATCCTTTCGATGCTGAGATGGATTTCTTTAGCGTATCGGGCTTGGACGAAGTGTTGGCCGGGGAAGCGAGTCAGAACAAGATAGCTTCCATGTTGCTCAACCGTCAGCAGTTTGCGGCGGCCGGGCAAGTGTACGACCGGCTCTTGCACGCATCGGCCCGCAACGTCGATTACCGAAGCTCGCTGGCCTGGTGTCTCGAGAAACAAGGTCAGTACGCAGCCGCCGGTGCCCACTACGAACAGCTGGTGGCGCAAGGCGACAATACCGAATGGGCCTTGCGCCGTCTGGCCCATTGTTACAAGCAACAGGGCAACTACGGCAAGGCGCTGGGCATCTACCAGCAGCTGGTGGCCCAACACACCGACAATCAGCAGTATCTGCTCTCGCTGGCCCATTGCCAGCTGCAACTCGACAATTACGATGCGGCCCTGAACACCTATTATAAAATGGATTTCCTCTTCGGCGAATCGTCCAAAACCTGGCGGCCGCTGGCTTGGTGCCTGCTGATGAAAGGCCAGTATCAACAGTCGGAAAAGATTTATGAAAAGCTGCTGGCCGATAAGCCCGACTACGCCGACTATCTCTCTTACGGCCATCTGCAGGCGGCTCAGGGCAAATATCGTCTGGCGGTGGATGCCTACGAAAAATCTTACATAACTTCGGGTTTGAGCCTGCAAGAATTTTATAAGAACTTCGAAAAAGACCTGCAACAGATGCCCGTGCTGGGTTTGGACGCTACGCAGCTTGCTCTGTTGGCCGACGCCTTGCGCTATCGTCTCGAAGACAGTCCCTATAAGGCCGAACAACATGAATAAAGCCAGGCTGAAATATGGAATATTGTTGACAATCAGCCTGCTATGCGCTGTGTTGCCTACGCTTGCCGCCGGCCAAGACCCGCTCGACGCAAACGACGAGGCCATCTTCAACGCGCATTGGATGCGTCAGGAGTATCAGCCCTATACGCTCAGCCGGCAGTCGTACGTGCTGCAGAGTGGTGACACCACCGAAATGGAGCGCCTGCTCTGCCAGGCCGATGTGCTGGTGTGCGACTCCACATACAAGGCCTATCGTATGCAGTGGCGATTCTCGGGCTTGGCCTGGCAGGGCAGGCACTATCTGCTTTCGCAATGGGTGGCCTCGCTCAAGGATTTTCGCGTGGAATGTGAAACCTCGCCTGCCGGGGTGCTCAAGGCGATAGACCAAGCCCAGACCTTGCGCGAGCATATCGATGCCAGCATCGATGCTTTTTTTGCCCACTTGGACCGGGTGCCGCCTCTCGACGAGCGCGAACGCCTTTATGTTCTGGGCCGCCAAGTGGAAGACTGGCTCCTGGCCAGCGTCTACCAATTTTATGAGTGCTATGGTTTAGGCTATCGTCTTGGGCAGACCGTCCTCGTGCCCGACCAGATAGGCTGGGACGGCAAGACCCTGCCCGTGACACGTTACAAAAAACTGGAGTCGCTCCAAGACGGCATGGCTACGCTCCTTACCGCCACCGTGCCCGACACGGTGCTTTACACGGCCGATTCC
>CAYRHC010000010.1:0-6421 GCA_964423935.1 uncultured Bacteroidales bacterium
TTTCACCACGGGTAAAGATGGCAGAACCGTGACAGCCGGGCAGGGGATCCACTTCGCACCAGATGGGACGGATTTCGTTGGTCTTACGACCGTCCAGACGCTTGCCTTCGTCCAAAACGCAACGGCGCATGGCATCGCGTTCTACATCGTGATAGTAGCGGGCAACCATTTCGGCCTTTTCGGCTTGTTCCTCTTCGGTCATGCCGGCCAGATATTCGTCCATGATGGCCTTGAAGTTGTCGCTGCGGGCGTGCTTGTCGGTGTTGCAAGATGCAGCGCAGGCATATGCTTTGGCGTAGGTCTTCTCGCGGACATCGCGGCGCAGGTCTTCGTCGTTCACCTCGTGGCAGTATTCGCGCTTCACGGTCTTGCCGGCCATTTCGGCCAGTTCAATCTGAGCTTGGCACTGTACCTTGATGGCTTCGTGGGCCACCTTGAGGGCTTGCAGCAAATCGGCTTCCTGCACTTCCTGCATTTCGCCTTCCACCATCATGATGTTGTCGATGGTAGCGCCCACCATGATGTCCATATCTGCTTCGCGCAGCTGGGCGGCGGTGGGGTTAATCTTGTATTCACCGTTGATGCGGGCAACGCGCACTTCCGAGATAGGACCGCCAAAAGGTATATCTGAAACGGCCAGGGCTGCGGAGGCGGCCAAACCGGCCAGTGCATCGGGCATATCGCCGTCGCAGTTGTTGTCGGCAGAATAAAGGGTTACTTGAACGATGGTATCGGCGTGGTAGTTGTCGGGGAAAAGGGGACGCAGTGCACGGTCTACCAAACGTGAGGTGAGTATTTCGTAGTCGGAGGCACGGCCTTCTCTTTTGGTGAAACCGCCGGGGAAACGGCCGGCTGCGGCAAATTTTTCTTTGTATTCAACCTGAAGGGGCATGAAATCGGTGCCGGGTGTCGCTTCCTGAGCGGAGCAGACGGTAGCCAGCAGGACAATGTTGTTCATGCGCAACATAACGGCGCCGTCGGCCTGTTTGGCCAACTTGCCGCTCTCCAGAGTGATGGTTCTTCCATCGCCCAGGTCAATTGTCTTGACAAAAGGAGCTTGCATAAAAATCTCGGTTATGGGTACACTTTGCACCCTGTTAATATTAAATCGATAAAAATCGGGCAAAAGTACAAAAAAATATCTACTTTTGCTGCTCCAAAAATGAATATTTATTTACAAGCATAACGACCTTACATGGAATCCCTGTCTTTTATCCAGTGGTGTCTCGACCATCTTAATTATTGGACCATAACACTGCTGATGACCATCGAGAGTTCCTTCATCCCTTTCCCTTCCGAAATCGTGGTGCCTCCCGCCGCTTATAATGCCGCTGCCGGCGAACTGAATATTTATCTGGTAGTACTTTTCGCCACCTTGGGAGCCTGCCTGGGAGCGCTCATCAACTACGGTCTGGCCCTGTGGATAGGCCGTCCGCTGGTGTACAAGTTCGCCGATAGCCGCCTGGGCCACCTTTTCCTTTTGAGCGGTGATAAAATTGCCCAAGCCGAAAAGTATTTCCGCGACCACGGCATCGTTTCCACCCTGGTGGGCCGCCTTATTCCCGCCGTGCGTCAGCTTATTTCCATACCTGCCGGCCTTGCCCGCATGAAACTGCCTGTGTTCCTTGCTTTTACCGCTCTTGGCGCCGGTGCGTGGAACATCGTTTTAGCTACGCTGGGCTACCTGCTTTACCGTGTGGTACCCAAAGAAGAACTCCAGCCCATTGTGGAACGTTACAGCAACGAAATCGGCTGGTGCATCATCGGAATTGTGGCCGCTGTCATCGCCTTCTTTGTGTTGCGCTCCGTCATACGCAAGCGCAAAGCCGTCAAACAAGCCTAAACCTCAAGCTACTCTTCGCCATGAAAGAACCCGCTTATTTTTCCGCCAAAATGCGTTTGTCAGACCTGATTCTGGCCAACCACAATTTAATATTGATGTTGCCGCGTCTGGGCATCTCCTTGGGCTTCGGTGACAAGAGCGTCGAGACCGTGTGCAAAGAATACGGCCTCTCTGTCGATTTCTTTACGCTGCTCTGCAACGTCTACACCTTCGACTACTATGAGCCTTCCACTCGCGAGATTCAGCAGACCGACATGAGCCAGCTCTTGCCTTATCTGAAGGCTTCACACCATTATTATCTGCAAGAACGTCTGGATCATATCGACCATCATCTCTATCTCTTGGCAGCCAGCCTCGAAGATAAGTTCGGACGTGTGCTTTGCCGCTTTTTCGACGATTATATAGAAGAGGTACGCGAACATTTCCAAAGCGAAGAAGAGATAACTTTCCCTTACGTGGCCGCCCTGCAGGAGGGCAGAGCTCCCGCAAACACTTCCATTCCGGCTTACAGTGAGGCGCATGAGAACATCAAGGACAAGTTGGCCGACCTCACGCAAATCATCTTCAAGTATCTGCCGGCCAATTCTTTCAGCAACGATGCCATCGACCTTATCTTCGATATTTTCCAAGTAGCCAAAGACTTGGAAAAGCATGCGCATATCGAGGAAAAGATCCTGCTTCCTTACGTCAAATATCTGTCTAAAAAAATATGAGCCGTTTGCAGCGTCAAGCCAGAATACTTGTTGTAGAGCCTTCCGCCATTGTCTCGGAGGGCCTGCTGGCTGTTTTGGGCCGTAACCGCGCCTTCCGCTGCCTCACGCCGCTATCCTCTTTAGAACATTTTTCCGAGGCTCTTGGCCTGGAACGTCCCGACCTTGTCATTCTTAATCCGCTCTTGGCTCCCGACGCTCATTTGCTCCAGCAGATAAAACCCCCTTTGCTGGCCTTATTCTATACCCGGCCCGCCGTTTGCGATATGCTTGCCGGATTCTCTGCTTCTTTTTGCTTGACCCAGACTCCCGATGAACTATTCGCTTGCCTCAACCAACTCTTGGGCAATCGTCCTATCACTTCCGATGATGTTAATTCCGAAGAAAACTACGAGCTTTCCGACCGTGAAATCGAGGTTTTGCGTTGTGTGGCCCAAGGGCTTATGAACAAGGAAATCGCCGACAAGCTGCATATTTCCATCAATACCGTTATCACGCACCGCAAGAATATAAACCGTAAGACGGGCATCAAATCGGTGGCGGGTTTGACGGTCTACGCTATCATGCAAGGCATAATTGCCGGGTAATTTTCGGGCATTTCCGCTTTTTTGTCATCAGTCACGTAGGCCCACTACGCTCCTTCTTCCAAAACCGAAACTGCCTCGAAAATTACTCCGGCAATTCCATTCTTCGGGCTTTCGGGCATTTCCGCTTTTGTCATCAGTCACGTAGGCCCACTACGCTCCTTCTTCCAAAACCGAAACTGCCTCGAAGATCGCTACTTCATTCCCAGTTCTTGGCGTAGGGCAGTGCGTATGGCGGCATATTCTTCGTCACTCAGATAAACTTTGCCCGGATTCATCTGGAAAACACCGCCGTAATCCAACCCGTCCACATACTTGGGGGCCAGGTGGAAATGCAGGTGCGAGAGCTTGTCGGCATAAGCGCCATAGTTTATTTTTTCAGGCTTGAAAAGCTTCTGCATGGCGCGGGTAACATCGGCCACATCGGCCATAAAGGCATTGCGCTCTTCGTCGCTGAGCTCGTTCAAGTCGTTCACGTGACGGTCGTAACTTACCAGGCAACGGCCATGATAAGACTGTTCTTTGAAGATAAAGGCGCGGGAAACCCTCAGGTGTCCGATTTCAATCATCAAGTTGTGAAGCGTCTCGTTGTTGGTGCAATAGAGACATTCTTTAGGATCGCTGTACATAAGTGCTTGTTTATTAGGTTGATGTTTTTAGTCTTCGTATTTTACCAGCACGAAACTGTTGAATTCGCTGTCGTTGGACATCCAAGTGATGATGTCGTCGCTGATTTCGTAGCGGAAACAGTAGCTGACGTTCTCGTACGATAACTCGTCCCTAAAAAGGTCGTTGAAATAGTTGACACACAAGATGTTACCGTAAGAGAACCAGCGGCCGTTGTTGTCGCGCTTCAGGTCCCAGCGCCCGTTGTTCTCGATAAAACAGTCGAAACTGCCGTCGCTCTTCAGATGAAAGCGCAGGCCGCCGAAACGTCGCCCGTTCAGTTCCATTAGTTCCCATTTGCCCACGGGCTGTGGATAGTCGGTGTTGAGCTTGTGGTAAACCTGACGGTAACGGCCTTTGGTAAAGGTCTGGTCGATTTGCCCGATAAGGTGCTTGCCCACACGTTGCTGCAAGTGCAGGCTGTCGATGTGCTGTATATGCGTATTTTTGACGAACGACAGCCCGTTGCCCAAGCGCCCGTCCATCATCAGACGACGGCCGTTAAGGCGGTAATGGTTATCCTTGGACACTATCCAGCGTTTCTTGAAGTGATGGCTGGGACCGTACATTTTGGCTACGGTCAGCTGCCCATCGGGCCGGAACTCCAGTATTTCAAGGTGATTCACGCCCACATTCTCGTCGTTAATTGACTCCAAGGCCCAGGTACCGCACAGCTCATCGGCCAGGCGGTCGGGACGGCAAGCGCTCAGACCCAGGCTTAGGCCGAGCAAGAGTAGCAGATAGGTGATGAAACGTCTATTCATGGGCCAACAGCGGTTTAATCAGCGACTGGCAACCCAACTTGTTGAGATTGCGGATAATATTGGCGCGTTCTTCGGGCTTGTACCAGAAGAAGTAGCGGCGTTGGTCGAGCTTGTCCTCCTTGCTCTTGGCCGTGTAGACAGGCTTGAGCGTGTAAGGGTCGTAGCCCGTGTAATACATTTCAGTGGCCAGCGTCATGGGCGTGGGCGTGAAGTCTTGCACCTGTTCCAAGTGGAAGTGCATGTGCTTGGTTTTCAGCGCCAACTGCAGCATATCGGTTTCGTGGCAAGCCGGGTGCGAACTGATAAAATAAGGAATCAGCTCCTGACGGCCTTTGGGACCCAGCCCCGCCTTGAGGCGTTCGTTCTCTATTTTTTCGAACAGGCGGTTGAACTCCACAAAACAATCGAACGATGGCTTGCGCATGCATTGCAGCACGGCCTCTTCGGTATGTTCCGGAGCCACCTTCAGACGACCCGAAACATGGTTGGTGATAAGTTCGCGGCAATATTCCATGGCAGCATCGTCCTTGCCGCGCAAGATAAGGTCGTAGCGTATGCCGCTGCCGATAAAGCTCTTCTTGACTCCGGGCAGGGCGTCCACTTCGCGGTAAATTTCCAACAAAGGCCGGTGGTCTACCAGCAGGTTGGGGCAGACTTGCGGGTGCAGACACGAAGGCTTCTTGCATTTGAGGCAGACCTCTTTCTTGCGGCCGCCCATGCGGTACATATTGGCCGACGGACCGCCCAAATCGCTCAGATAGCCTTTGAAATCTTCGCTTTGAATAATCTGTTTTACTTCACGCAGGATAGATTCCTTGCTGCGCGAGACGATGAATTTGCCCTGATGGGCCGAGATGGCGCAGAACGAGCAACCGCCGAAACAGCCCCGGTGCAGGCACACCGAATGCTTAATCATGTCGTAGGCGGGAATGCGTTTGCCTTTGTATTTGGGATGTGGCAGACGGGTATAGGGCAGGTCGAAGGACGCGTCCAGCTGCTCGCTGCTCATGGGCGGATAGGGCGGATTTACCACCACTTCCTGTCGTCCGACGGCCTGTATCAGCCTGACAGCCTGCATACGGTTCGATTCTTCTTCGATATGGCGGAAATTCTCGGCTTGCTTGAGCTTGCTTTTCAGACAATCTTCGTGCGAATGCAGGCGGATACTTTCGATGCCGTCGTCGGGAGTGTTGCGCTCGCGCAGATAGGCCACTTGCGGCCACTGTTTGATGTCGTCGAAACGGCCGCCTTCCAGCAGGTGACGGGCCATGCGCGGCAGGTTGATTTCGCCCATGCCGTAAAGCAACAGGTCGGCCTGGCTGTCAACCAAAATACTGGGCATCAGGCGGTCCGACCAATAGTCGTAATGCGTCAAACGCCGCATGGAGGCTTCGATGCCACCGATAACCAAGGGCACATCGGGGTATAGCTGCTTGATGATTTTGGCGTAGGTGACGGTGCAGTAGTCGGGTCGTGCGCCTGGGCGGCCATCGGGGGTATAGGCATCGTCGCTGCGCAGACGCTTGTTGGCCGTGTAGCGGTTCACCATGGAGTCCATGCAACCGGCCGAAATGGCAAAGAACAGACGTGGACGGCCCAGTTTTTTGAAGTCGCGCCAATCGCCGCGCCAGTCGGGTTGCGGCACAATGGCCACGCGCAGCCCGCCCGATTCCAGCAAGCGTCCGGCGACGGCCGCCCCGAAGGAGGGATGGTCTACATAGGCATCGCCGCTGAAAAGGATCACATCGACCTCTTCCCAGCCCAAATATTCGAGCTCTTTCTTGGTTGTCGGCAAAAACCTCTGCATGTTCTCTTTTTAAAACTCCACTACGGTGATACCGCTGCCGCCCAACT
>CAYRHC010000010.1:6431-15997 GCA_964423935.1 uncultured Bacteroidales bacterium
CGTGCTCGTCGTGATAGCTGCGTACTTGGGGCAGGGTGGCCACATATTGCCTTACCAGTTCGCGCAAGGCTCCCGTGCCAGTGCCGTGCAGTATGCGCACCTTTTTGGCACCTACCACAATGGCATCGTCCATATAATATTGTAAGGTCATCAGCGCTTCATCGGCGCGCATGCCGCGCATGTCGATTTCCGGCCGGAACTGGGCGCTGATGCGGTGTACTTCGTCGCTGGTGCGATGGCCCAACAGCTGATAACTCTGCTGCTTGGTGGGCGCTTCTTTCTTGGGCTTGCCTTTTTCGAGCTTGTCCAACTCGACGCGGCTCTTCATATTGTCGAAGGCTACCAGCGCTTTCTTGCCCTTGATCTCGATGATGGTGCCCAGTGTGTCCTGACCTTTGATGTGCACGGTGTCGCTGGGCTGCAGGGGCGTGGGGACGGGCTGAGGTTGCGGCGGCGCAGCCGCCGCAACCCCAGCCTTCCCGCGCCCCTGCAGCTTGCGCAACAGTCTTTCTTCCTGCGACTTGGGCATACGCATACGGCCCTTGTCGCGTTCCTTCTTGGCCAGCAAACGGGCTTCTTCCTTGGCCTGCTCCAGCGTTTCCTGCTTGAACTCGTCCAGATTTTTACGCAACTGGCGCGTGCGCTCCTTTTCGGCCTGCGACTCCTTGATGCCGCGTATGGTATTCTCAATCTGGGCATTGGCCTGAGAAAGCAATTCTTTGGCTTCGTCCTTGGCCCGACGGATAATGTCCTTGCGTTCCTGCTTGACCTGGGCCAAATCTTGCTGATACTGCTCCGTGAGCTGGCTCAAATCCTTTTCCAACTGCTTGACCTGCTGGCGTTTGTTTTCCCAGTAGCGCTTGTCGCGCACGATGTCCTGCAGGTGTTTGTCCATATCGATATAGTCGGTCCCCACCAGCTCCGAAGCCTTGTCGATAATGCTGGCCGGCAAGCCGATTTTGCGGGCAATCTCGATGGCGAACGAACTGCCCGGCCGGCCGGTTTCCAAACGGAAGAGCGCCTGCATCAAGTGGCGGTCGTAGAGCATGGCCCCGTTGACGATACCTTCCTGGTCTTCGGCGAAATGCTTCAAATTGTCGTAATGTGTGGTGATAACACCGTACACCTTCAGTTTGTTCAGCTCCTCGAGCGCGGCCTGCGCAATGGCACCGCCAATTTTTGGCTCCGTTCCCGAACCGAATTCATCGATGAGCAGCATGGTGCGCGCATTGCTGTGACGCAGGAAATACTTGATATTCAGCAGATGAGAGCTATAAGTACTCAAATCGTTCTCGATAGACTGCTCATCGCCTATGTCGATGAAAATATTTTCGAAAATGCCGCAGACCGAGTTTTCGGCCACGGGTATCATCAAGCCCGTTTGCAGCATATATTGCAATAGACCCAAAGTCTTCAGACACACCGACTTGCCGCCGGCATTCGGGCCGGAAATAAGGATGATGCGCTGTTTGTCGTGCAGGTAGATGTCGAGCGGCACGATTTCCTTGCCCTGTTTTTTGAGCGAGAGGTAGAGCAGCGGGTGCCTGGCCCGTTTCCAGTCGGCCACGCAGCGGTTCTCCACCACCGGCTTGATGCCCTGTATCATCTGGGCCAGTCGCGCCTTGGCCTGCGAAAAGTCTATCAAGGCCAAGAAAGCTTGCGAGGCTATCATGTCCTGAGCCAGCGGGCGTATGCTGTCGGCAAAAGCAGTGAGGATGCGGATAATTTCGCGTTTCTCTTCGGCTTCCAGCTCGCGTATCATGTTGTTGGCCTCCACCAGCGCTTCCGGCTCCACGTACACGGTTTTGCCCGAAGCCGATTCTTCGTGGACGATGCCTTTGATTTTGCGCTTGAAAGCTGGCGAAACGGGAATCACCAGACGGCCTTCACGGACGGTGGGTGTCAGCCCTTTTTCCACAAAACCGTCGTCTTGAGCCTGTTTGAGCAGAATGTGCAGCTTGCGCGAAACACCGGCCGTGGTGATGGACAGCTGTTTGCGGATATTGGCCAGTGCGGGCGAAGCGTAGTCTTGTATGTGTCCGAACTTGTCGAGTATGCGGTCGATGTCGCGCTGTACCTGGGGGAAGGTGGCGGTGCCTTTGGCCACGGCTGCCAGTTGCGGGTAGGGCGAAGCGCTTTCATCGTCATCGTCTTTCACAAAGAATTTTACCACGCGTTGCAGGCTGTCCAGATTGCGTTTCAAATCGAAGAGTTCGGCCTCGTCCATCCAAGTGCCCACCACCCGTATGCGTTGCAGACTTTCCCTGGCATCGAAGGCCTGCCAGTCGGGAAAATGCAGCTCTTCCTGCAAAATCCGCACGAATTCCTCGCCATAGGCCAGCTCGCGTTCAATGTCGTCCGGCCGGTCGAGAAAAACCATGCCGTCAACCAGCTCCTGACCCAATGTACTGGTACAAAGAGTCTTCAGAATCCGGCGTATTTGGTCGAACCCTAATTTTGCCTCGTAATTCTGTGGATATATCATCAAGATGGAGTCTTTGTGAGAAATCAATCGCAAATGTATAAAATTTATGGAATTTTATGTAACTTTGCAGGGTTTTACAGCAAGATATCATTAATAATTGATAACGGAATATCGTTTAATAATAAATAAGTATGAAGAAGTTTTTTGCTATTCTGATGCTTGCCGCTATTTCTACAGCCGCTTTCGCCCAAGATGAGGCCCCCGTCCTTACCGAAGGCCAGAAAGCCAAGAACGCCGGCAACGAAGCCTACAACCAAAAAGATTATGTCACAGCCATTGCCAACTACGAGAAATATCTGGCCAGTGGCGAAGAAGGTGTCGCAGACGACCTGTACACGCTTAATCTGTACGAAATGAGTTTCTATTATGCAGGCAACACTTTCTTGCGTGCCAAAGACTACAACAGCGCCTACGAATATTTCACCAAGTTTCAGAACTTGGGCCGCTCCGACACGCCTACCGATTGCCGCTTCATGTATAACTATGCAAATACGGCCAACAAGCTCGACAAGGATACCGAAGCTTTGGCCCTGTATCAGAAATGTATCGACATCGACTGCAACAAGGATGCCTGCTACTTTGCCATCGCTCAGATTCACCGTGCCGCCGGTCGTGAAGACGAAATGATGAAGGTGATAAGCTACGGTCTCGATTCGCTGGGTCAGGCCGGCAACCGCTACTATTCCAAGATGTTGCTGCTGTATCAGACCAACGAACTCAAGGATGCTACCGAAGTGCTGAAGAAAGCCCAGGGTTATGCCCAAAAGGCTTCCGGTGCCGATATCGCCACCTATCTTACCAATATGACGCAGGCTTGCAAGCTCTACGAAGAGGTTATCCCCATGTACGAAGACGTGCTCAAATACCCCGGTGTAGACGACAAGACCAATGCCAACGTTTCCAAGGCCAAGAGCAGCATCGAAGTATGCAAGAGCAGCATCGAAGCTTTTGAAACCTATCGCAAGACCATCAAGAAATAAGCTTGCTTACCATAACAACAAAGGCCGGGCTCCGCAGAGCCCGGCCTTTGTTGTTGTCGCCATAACCTGTCTTAGTCGTTCATCGACATGAGGAACTCCGCATTGTCGACGGTGCGCTCCAAACGCGACTTGATGAATTCCATCGCTTCGATGGGGTTCATGTCGGCCAGATGTCGGCGCAGTATCCACATGCGGTTCAGGGTGGTCTCGTCGTGCAGTAAATCGTCGCGGCGCGTGCTGGAAGCCAGCAGGTCTACGGCAGGGTAGATGCGCTTGTTGGCCAGCGTGCGGTTCAGTTGCAGTTCCATATTGCCAGTGCCCTTGAACTCTTCGAAAATAACGTCGTCCATCTTGGAGCCGGTTTCGGTCAGGGCTGTGGCGATAATGGTCAGGCTGCCGCCGTTCTCGATGTTACGGGCAGCACCGAAGAAACGCTTGGGCTTGTGCAGGGCATTGGCGTCGACACCGCCCGACAATACCTTGCCCGAAGCGGGCGCAACCGTGTTGTAGGCGCGAGCCAGACGGGTAATGGAGTCGAGCAGAATCACCACGTCGTGTCCGCATTCCACCATGCGCTTGGCCTTCTCCAGCACGATGCCGGCAATCTTTACATGATGGTCGGCAGGTTCGTCAAAGGTAGAGGCTACCACTTCGGCATTCACGCTGCGGGCCATGTCGGTCACTTCTTCGGGGCGCTCGTCGATGAGCAGGATAATCATGTACACCTCGGGATGATTGGCCGCAATGGCATTGGCAATGTCCTTAAGCAACACCGTTTTACCGGTTTTGGGCTGGGCCACGATAAGGCCGCGCTGACCCTTGCCGATAGGCGAGAACAGGTCTACCACGCGCACCGAGGTGTTGGCCAGCTCGGGCTTGCCGCAAAGATTGAATTTCTCGTCGGGGAAGAGGGGCGTCAGGTTGTCGAACGACATACGGTCGCGCACAAAGGCGGGCTCGCGTCCGTTGATGCGGTCTACACGGACCAGCGGGAAGTACTTTTCACCTTCCTTGGGTGGACGGATGGGGCCCATCACCATATCGCCGGTGCGCAAGCCGAAAAGCTTGATTTGCGATTGCGAAACATAGATATCGTCGGGCGATGCCAGATAATTGAACTCGGCCGAGCGCAGGAAACCGTAGTTTTCGGGCATGATTTCCAGACAGCCGCTGCCCATCAGAATGCCGTCGAAATCGTAAGTGGGCTTGGATGGGTTTTGGTTCTGCTGGTTTTGGTTCTGTTGACCTTGTTGGTTCTGCTGGAAGCGTTGGTGACGGTCTTTTCCGTTACCATTGTTATTGTTGTTGCCGCCGTTGTTGCCGTTATTGTTTTTGGGACCCAGACCGGCCATGCGGCGCGCTTCGGCCAAAGTGTCTTCGACAAAATGGCTGGCTTCTTCGCCCAATGCGGGCTTTTCTGCGGGCTTTTCTGCCTGGACCGCGGGCTTCTCTGCCTGAAGGCCGGGTTGTTCAGCCGCTACGGGCTTTTCTACGGCCGGTGCTTCCACCCTGGCCTCCATGGTCTTGTCTTGACGCTTGCCTTTGCGGTTGTTGTTCTTGCGCCTGTCTTCGGCGGGAACGGGTGCGGAAGTCTGAGCGGGAGCCGGAGCCTCTTCGGGCGCAGCATCGGTGGCGGGCTTTATTTCAGCAGGCTTGCGGGTCTTTTTGGCAGGCTTGTCTTTGGGAGCCGTCTCGTTTTGCGCCTTGGGTTCGCTTTGCCTCGGTGCATCGGCAAGCGGAGTTGACGTTTTGCCGTCGTCGGCACTCTGGCTGCTTACCGGCACGCCCATGGGTTCCTTTTGTATACGTTTGCGTTTGGGACGCTCTTCTTTGGGCTTGTTGGCGGCATTGGCCGAGGCTTGCAGGGCCTGTTCGTCGAGTATGGCATACACCAGTTTTTCTTTCGAATTGAAATCGACCTTGGTCAGGTTCATCGACTTGGCAAGCTCCACCAACTCTTGCAGACTCTTTTCACGGAGTTGCACAATATTTAAAAAGGGCATAGATAATGATGTTGTTTGAAAAATGGAAAAGGATGTCTTCGGAACTGAAGTATCCTGTGTGCTGAGGCACGAATTCGACGGCAAATGTAAATAAAAACTTGTAAAGCACGCAACAGACTGTCCATTTTTTTGCAGAATACTTGCTCTTTTCTGCCGATTTGTCACAAAAACTGACACGCAAAAAACACCTGGAGTTCCAAGGAGCTTTGGCACAACTTTTGATTGATTAAGGGCGTTTTTGAAAAACAAAAACAACAAACAAGAATTAATAAACAACAACAAATAAAATTTACGACAATGGGAAAGATTATTGGTATCGACTTGGGTACAACCAACTCGTGTGTAGCAGTTCTGGAAGGTAACGATCCTGTAGTTATCGCGAACAGTGAAGGTAAGCGCACTACGCCTTCTGTAGTGGCATTTGTAGACGGTGGAGAACGTAAGGTGGGCGATCCTGCCAAGCGTCAGGCCATCACCAATCCTAAAAAGACTATCTCGTCCATCAAACGTTTCATGGGTGAAAAATACGATGCCGTGCTGCCCGATGTACAGCGTATGGCTTACAACGTGGTTCGCGGCGACAACAATACTGCCCGTGTAGACATTGACGGACGTCTGTATACGCCTCAGGAAATCTCGGCCATGATTCTGCAAAAGATGAAGAAGACCGCCGAAGATTATCTGGGTCAGGAAGTAACGGAAGCGGTTATCACCGTGCCTGCTTACTTCAGCGACGCACAGCGTCAGGCTACCAAGGAAGCCGGTGAAATTGCCGGTTTGAAGGTACGCCGTATTGTGAATGAGCCTACTGCAGCCGCTTTGGCTTACGGTTTGGACAAGAAGAAATCGGATATGAAGATTGCCGTCTTCGACCTTGGTGGTGGTACATTCGATATTTCTATCCTGGAATTGGGCGACGGCGTGTTCGAAGTAAAATCGACCAACGGCGATACCCATCTGGGTGGCGACGATTTCGACCAGGCCATCATCGATTGGCTGGCCAATGAATTCAAGAACGACGAAGGCATCGACCTGCGTCAGGATCCTATGGCCCTGCAACGTCTGAAAGAGGCCGCCGAAAAGGCCAAAATCGAGTTGTCATCGTCAACTTCCGCCGAAATTAACCTGCCTTATATCGTAGCTGTGAACAACATGCCTAAGCACTTGGTAAGAACACTTACCCGTAGCAAGTTCGAGCAGCTGGCCGACCGTTATATCCAGGCTTGCGTAGAACCTTGCCGCAAGGCTTTGTCCGACGCCGGTCTGAAGGCCTCTGATATCGATGAAGTAATTCTGGTGGGTGGTTCAACCCGTATTCCTGCCATCCAGGCTTTGGTAGAAAAGTTCTTCGGCAAGACGCCTTCGAAGGGCGTGAACCCCGATGAGGTTGTAGCCGTGGGCGCTGCCATTCAGGGTGCCGTTCTGACGGGCGAAGTTACCGATGTGCTGCTGCTGGATGTTACCCCGCTGTCGCTGGGTATCGAAACCATGGGCGGTGTCATGACCAAGCTTATCGAAAGCAACACCACCATTCCTACCAAGAAATCGGAAGTGTTCACCACGGCCGCCGATAACCAGCCTTCGGTAGAAATTCACGTACTGCAAGGCGAACGTTCTCTGGCCAAGGACAACAAGACCATCGGACGTTTCCACTTGGACGGTATTCCTGCTGCACGTCGTGGCGTTCCTCAAATCGAAGTTACTTTCGATATCGATGCCAATGGTATTCTGAACGTATCGGCCAAGGATAAGGCTACCGGCAAGGAACAGAGCATTCGTATCGAGGCTTCGAGCGGTCTGACCGACGCTGAAATCCAGCGTATGAAGGACGAGGCCAAGGCCAATGCCGCAGCCGATGCCAAGGAAAAGGAACGTATCGACAAGTTGAATCAGGCCGACTCCACCATCTTCCAGACCGAAAAACAGTTGGAAGAACTGGGCGACAAGTTGCCTGCCGATGCCAAGTCGAAGATTCAGGCCGCTCTGGCCAAGCTGAAAGAAGCTCACAAGAACCAGGATATCGCCGGTATCGACGCTGCCCAGGCAGAGCTCAACCAGGTATTCCAAGCAGCTTCGCAGGCCATGTATAACCAGGGCAACCAGGCCAATGCCGGCAACAACGCCAGCTACGATGCCAACTACAACGCCGGCAATGCCAATGCCAACAGTGGCAACAGCAACAACTCCGGCAAGAACGATGGTGATGTTACCGATGTCGACTTCGAAGAGGTGAAATAAAGCGCAAGTGCGCTCAAGAATAAAAGGCGTGCGGCCCATGCGGGCCGCACGCCTTTTTTTGTTTTCCCATATCGGAAAACAAAAAAAGCGCGGGGCTTGTGGCTCCGCGCTGGGGTGATTCGCCTGGGGCTCGAACCCAGGACCCCATCCTTAAAAGGGATGTGCTCTACCTGCTGAGCTAGCGAATCTGACCTTAGTTGCTTTTCTGGAAAAAGCGCTGCAAAGGTACTGCTTTTTTTATATCCCGCAAACGAAAGCCTTATTTTTTTCATTTTGTCGATATGTTCGAAATCTGCAAGAAAGAAAGTCCGTCAAGTGCAAAATGCATAAAAATTAGTATCTTCGCCCGGAGCAAAAGTAAGCTTCGAAAAGCAAGAACAACAACTTAACATACTTTCTTAACTATGGACCAAGCAACATTTCATGCAATGAACGCCAACCCGCTGGTGGCCTACTTCGACAAGCCTTCGGGCGAGTTTACCAAAGCCGATATCATCTCGTATATCCGCGACAATTTCATACGGATGATCAATTTCATGTATCCCGCAGGCGATGGCCGCCTCAAGACGCTCAATTTCGTCATCAACAACGAGAATTATCTGAACACCATCCTCAGCTGCGGCGAACGGGTGGACGGCTCCAGTCTGTTCCCCTTTATCGAGGCGGGCAGTAGCGACCTGTATGTGATGCCGCGATTCTCGACGGCCTTTCTCGACCCCTTTGCCAAAGTGTCGACGCTGAGTTTTCTGTGCGATTTTTACAATAAGGACGGCCAGCCGCTCGACAGCGCTCCCCAAGTATGTTTGCGCCGCGCTTGTGAAGCCTTCCACGAGGTGACCGGCATGGATTTCGAGGCCATGGGCGAATTGGAATACTACGTGATTGCACCGGCCGAAGAGAACTTCCCGGCCAGCGACCAGCGCGGTTATCACGAATCGGGACCCTTTGCCAAGTTCAACGAGTTCCGCGCCCAGTGTATGAAATATATCGCCCAATGCGGCGGACAGATTAAATACGGCCATTGCGAAGTGGGCAACTTTACCCTGAACGGTCTCAACTACGAACAGAACGAAATCGAGTTCCTGCCCGTGCCGGCCACGCAGGCTGCCGACCAGCTGATGCTGGCCAAATGGATTATCCGCAACCTGGGCTACCAATACGGCTACAATGTAACGTTCGCACCCAAGATTATCGCGGGCAAGGCCGGCTCGGGCCTGCATATCCATATGCGTATCATGAAGGACGGCCAAAACCAGATGCTCAAAAACGGCGTTCTTTCCGAAACGGCCCGCAAGGCTATTGCCGGCATGATGGACCTCGCACCGGCCATTACCGCTTTTGGCAACCGCAACCCGACTTCTTATCTGCGCTTGGTGCCTCATCAGGAAGCGCCCACCAATGTCTGCTGGGGCGACCGCAACCGCTCGGTGCTGGTGCGCGTTCCGTTGGGCTGGTCGGCCGATAGCGACATGTGTGCCCAGAGCAACCCGCTCGAAGCCGTTTGCCACTACGACACCACCCAGAAACAGACTGTCGAGATGCGTTCGCCCGACGCTTCGGCCAACCTTTACCAACTGCTGGCCGGCTTGGCCGTGGCCTGCCGTCATGGTTTCGAGATGCCCGATGCCCTGGAAGTGGCCGAACGTACCTATGTCAATGTGAATATCCACAAGGCCGAGAACGCCGAAAAACTCAAGAGTCTGGCCTGCCTGCCCGACAGTTGCGAGGCATCGGCCCGTTGTCTGCAGGCCCAGCGTGAGGTTTTCGAGCAATATCACGTTTTCTCCAAGGCAATGATAGACGATATCATCGCCACGCTCGCGGCCTTCAAGGATGCCCATTTGCGTGACGAACTGCAGG
>CAYRHC010000011.1:0-13175 GCA_964423935.1 uncultured Bacteroidales bacterium
AACACGCTTGTCCCGTGGTGCTCAACCCTAACGGTCACTTCGGCCAGGGACGCTATCGTCACGACGAGCAGATGCGCTGTGCCATGCAGGCCAAAATGGGCTGTATCGCTGTCAGCTACGACCTTTTCGCTTGGGATGAACAGGCATTGCAATTTGAACCGCGCTCGCACCGTACGGCCATGGCACATACCATCCAGAGCTTGAATGCCTTGCGCTTGCTCGATTATCTTTGTGCGCTGCCTGAGGCCGACACCACAAGAGTGGGTATTACCGGCGGCAGTGGCGGTGGTAGCCAGACTATGTTCATCACGGCCATAGACGAACGGATTAAGCTCAGTATTCCCGTGGTGATGACCTCTTCGTACTTTGTGGGCGGTTGTCCTTGTGAGAGTGGTAATCCGATACATTTAAGCGCCCATGGCACCAACAATGCCGAACTGGCCGCCATGTGTGCACCCCGTCCCTTGCTGGTGGTTTCCGATGGCAAGGATTGGTCGCAGGATGTGCCCTGGCTTGAGTTTCCCTTTATACAGCGCACTTTCGGCTTCTACGATGCGCTCGACAAGGTGGAGAACGCTCATTTTCCCGATGAAGGCCACGACTACGGTAGTTCCAAACGTCAGGCGGCTTACGCCTTTATGGCCAAGCACTGGAACCTGAAGTGCAGTCACTTGAAAACCGCCGACGGCCGCTTCGATGAGTCGTCTTGCGTGGAAGAAGCCCCCGAGTTGCTTAAGGTCTGGGGCCCCGGTGGCCGGGATTTGCCAGCCTCAGCCTTGAAGGGCATTGATAATCTCTACAAAATGTTTCAAAGTTTCGAACTATAACATCAAAAGATATGAAAAAGACGATACTTGCAGCGCTTATGTCGCTGGTGGTACTGACGGCTGTGTCGGCAGACAGGCCTAAACCTTGGGATCACGGTAAATTGCAGGTGAGCGATAATGGCCGTTATCTGGTGCACGAAGACGGTGAACCATTCTTTTGGCTTGGTGAAACGGCCTGGCTGCTCAGTTCGCGTCTCTTGCGCGAAGAAGTGGATTATTATCTTCGCGACCGCGACAAGAAAGGCTATAATGTCATCCAGATTTCCGTGTTCCACAGCTATCCCCAGTACAATATCTACGGAGAATGTGCTACGCCTTATGGTTTCGATTTCAAGAAGATAGACCGTCCGGGCTATTACGGCTACTGGAATCATGTCGACTATGTGTTGCAGCAGGCCGAAAAGCGTGGAATGTATGTGGCCATCGTCTGCACTTGGGGTTCGGAAACGGTCAAGAATGGCTATATCGGTGTGGAAGATGCCAAAAAATACGGTAAGTTCCTGGCCGAACGCTATGCTTCACAGCCCAATGTCATTTGGATGATAGGCGGTGACGTGAATCCCGAATCGAATATGGATGTTTGGAACGCTTTGGCCACCACCATCAAGAAATACGACCCCAACCATCTGATGACTTTCCATCCCGTGGGACGCACTTCTTCGGCTAACTGGTTCCACGATGCCGATTGGCTCGATTTTGATATGTTCCAGAGCGGACACCGCCGTTATGGCCAGAATAATGGCCAGATTGAAGGTTATCCCATTGAACAGGATACCGAAGAAGATAACTGGCGTTATGTGGAGAAGGCTTACGCAATGTCTCCCGTCAAACCGGTGATAGACGGTGAACCGAGCTACGAGGGAATTCCTCAGGGTCTGCATGATGGCAGCCAGCCTTACTGGACCGCCGCCGATGTGCGCCGTTATGCCTATTGGTCGGTGTTTGCCGGCTCTTTCGGCCACACCTATGGCGACAATGCTGTGATGCAGTTCTATGTACCGGGCATTATCGGCTCCTTTGCTCCCAAGCTTCCTTGGTACGAGGCTTTGCAGGAACCGGGTGCCGGCCAGATGCAGCACCTTAAGGCTTTGATGACGCGCTTTCCCTTTACGCAGGGCAGCCCCGACCAATCGCTCATTTTAGGCGAACAAGGTACAAAGTACGACCGTCTGATAGCCACGCGCGGTGAAGACTATGCGCTGGTTTACACATATACCAACCGCAGCATCAATATCGACCTGGACAAGATTGCCGGCCGCGACAAACAGGTGTTCTGGTTCGATCCGCAAACGGGCAGTTTCAGCTATATCGGCAAGAAACGCGGACAGCAGAACTTCACGCCCGAGGGTGGCTACGGCGCCGGTAAGGACAAGGTGCTGGTGGCTTTCGACGCCGATAAGAATTATGTAGAGATTTCCCCCGAAGACCAAGCTCGCATTCAAGCGCAGAACAATGCCCGAAGTGACGCTCAGGTGGAGCAGAAGGCTGCTGAGTGGGCCGCTTCGCTGCAACTGGGCGATGCGGACCGCGAGGCACGCGTGGCCGAAGTTATTGCCACGCACCAGAAGGCCGTGCGCGACTGGCACAATGCCCATTGCAACGATATTCCCAAGGGCGCTATCGACCCCAATACCGGCAAGGCCTACAATGATTTGCAGCGTCAGATGATAGCCGACTCGGCCATTCCCGCTTCGGTGCGTCAAAACTTCCTTGACGGCCTGGCTGCCGCCGGTCTTTCCCAGGAACAGATTGAACAGGTGATGGACAAACACACGGTGGGCAAGGTGGCTTTCACGCTGAACGGTTACAAGGAAATGTTTTTGGATGAGTTCACGCCCGAAGACGAGGCTTTCGTCCTGGCCAACCTTAAAGAGGCCCGTCTGCTGTCGATGGATTTCAAGAGCATGAAGCAAATCAATCAGGTCTTCGAAATCTACAAGACCAAGAACGAACAGTATTTCACCCAGAGCGGACGCGACTGGAAAACCTACTACAAGGCTTGGGTGGCCCGTATCAAGGCTGCCAAGCAGGCATCGAACAAATAACATAGACTATAATGGAAAAGAAAACATCCCACTGCTGTACACGCGCTTGTCTGGTCATCTTCCTTTTGATAGTGGCCTTTGCCGTGCTGCTGTTCTTTATCAACCGTGAACCGAATTGGAAAAAAGGTATCGTTGAAAGCCAATTCCTGTACGAAAAGGCCGACTTCGCGGAATGCCATTCGGCAACCTTGGCCGAAACGCCTGAAGGCCTTATCGCTTCGTATTTTGGCGGCACCAAGGAACGTTTCCCCGATGTGAGCATTTATGTATCGCGCAAGCCCAAAGGCAGTGATGTGTGGATGGCTCCCGAAAAGGTGGCGGAATGCATTATCGGCGAAGACCCCGGACATTGGCCCAATGCCGCCGATGTGCAGCGCTATCCTTGCTGGAATCCGGTGCTTTATCAGATCCCCGGTGGAGAACTGCTGTTGTTTTATAAGGTGGGCCCTAGCCCCAGTCAGTGGAAAGGCCGTCTGATTCGGTCCAGCGACAATGGCCATACTTGGTCCAAGCCCGACACTTTGCCCGATGGTATTATCGGTCCGGTGAAGAATAAACCAGTCATGATTGACGGCGAACTTTTCTGCCCCTCCAGTCATGAAGGTAGTGGCTGGCGTCTGTATGTGGATATCACGCCCGATTACGGCAAGACTTGGCGTCAAGTGGGACCGCTCAACGAGAAGAAGCCTTGGTTGGCCATCCAGCCCAGCATTCTTGAATACAAGAATGGCGATTTGCAGATGGTGTTCCGCACCCGCAACCGTCGCGTGGGTTCCACTTGGTCGCACGACCGTGGTCGCAGCTGGAGCAGAATCGACAGTTTGTCCCTGCCGCAGAATAATTCCGGTACCGATGCCGTCACGCTCAAGGACGGTCGTCAGCTGCTGGTATACAATCACGTGTTGCCCGATGGTGAACTGGCCAAGGGTGCACGCACGCCTCTTAACGTGGCGCTTTCCAAGGACGGTATCAATTGGTATGCTTCGCTGGTGCTGGAAGATTCGCCCATCAGTCAGTATTCCTATCCGGCCGTTATCCAAGGCTCGGACGGTTATGTACATATCCTCTACACTTGGCGTCGCGAACGCATGAAATATGTCAAGGTGGATCCCGCCAAGTTGCAAATGCGCAAAATCAAGAACCTTTGCTGGCCCGGTCACGACACGCCTTTGGCTGTGGAAGGTGCGGGCGAAACGCCTTTCCCCATTGCTGTCTGCGACTGGATGATACTCAAACGCCAGAAAGAATCTGCCATTCCCCTGGCCCGCATTATCGGTTGCAATGGTATTGAACTAGATATGAACACTTTGAGCAATAATTTTACCTTCAAGAGCCGTTTCAAGGATAATCCAGAGGCTTTACAGTCGTACAAGCGTCTGGCTGCCCAGTCGGGTGTGAAAATCGCTTCGGTGGCCATGTCTGGATTCTATGCACAATCTTTTGCGCTGCGCGAGAGCTATATCCAACCCGTGGCCGACTGTATTGATGTGATGAAGGGGCTTGGCGTGAAGGTGGCTTTCCTGCCCTTGGGTGTCAATAGTGACCTGTCTACCCACCCAGAACTGTATCCGGCAACGGTGTCGCGTCTGAAGGAAATTGCTGCCATGGCCGAGGCTGCCGGTGTGGTTATCGGTATCGAAACGACCTTGGATGCGGAGGCTTCGCTGGCTTTGCTCAAGGATGTTAATTCGCCCGCCATCAAAATTTACTACAATTTTGCCAATGCGTGGAAGAATCAGCGCGATATTCATCAAGAACTCAGAACCTTAGGCGCTGAAAACATCTGTCAGATACATTGTACCAACACCGATGGCTATTGGTTGCAAAACGACCCGCAAGTGGATATGCCCGCAATCAAGCGGACGCTGGAGGAAATCGGTTACAAGGGCTATCTGGTGATGGAACGCTCGCGCGATATCTCCATGGTGCGCGATGTCAAGGCTAACTATACGGCTAACTGTACCTATCTGAAGAAAATTTTCCAACCTGAATAAGAAAGTGTTTATGAAAAAGTCCATGCTATTGCTTTGCGGCCTGCTGCTCTGTTCCATGCAGATGCAGGGACAGGCGCTTATCCAAGTTGATGACGAGACGGATATCCATCATGCGCTGCGTCAAGCCCGCGAGTGGAGACGTCTGGAGTCGGTGGGAAAACTGCCTGCCGGTGTGGACTTGAGTCGTGGCATAGTGGTGCAACTGCCCGCCGGGTGCATCTATCTGGACGAACCGCTGTTCCTGCGTCCGGAGGACGCAGGAACAGCGACCAGCCCCACGGTGGTGCGCGGAGCGACCGCCGCTCAGACTTGGTTGAGCGGCGGCCGACTTCTGCCGGCCAAGGCTTGGAAAAAGGCCGGTCGCGTAGCGGGCCTGCCCGCAAAGGCACAGGCCAAAGTTTACGTCTGCCCGCAACCCAAAGTTGCCGGCCGCTATCTGAGCTTCCGTCAGTTGTGGGTGAACGGGCAAAAGGCCGTTCGTGCCCGCAGCGTGAACGATTTCGATCAGATGCAGCGTATGCTGGCTTGGAACAAGCATGCCCAAGTGCTCAGCATACCCACGCCCGAACAGCCATCTTTCCGAAGTTTGGACGGTATGGAACTGGTGTTGCACGAAATGTGGGCCACGGCTACCTTGCGCGTGGCTTCGCTCACGCGCAAGGGCGACACCACACAAGTGCGCTTTCATCAGCCCGAAAGCCGCATAAACGCCGAGCATCCCTGGCCTTGCCCCATGACCACCAAGGGCTTGGAATCACCGTTCTATCTGTGCAATGCTATCGAATTCCTTGATATGCCCGGCGAATGGTACTTGGACGAAGAAGCCCATCTGCTCTATTATTGGCCGCGTCAGGGCGAAGTGATGTCGCGAGTTCAGGCGGTGGTGCCCTATCTGGAAACCCTAGTCGATGTGCAGGGCAGCAAAGAAAGCCCCGTGGAACACATTCGTTTCGAGCATGTGGGCTTCTGCCATAGCACTTGGATGCGCCCATCCTTGCAAGGTCATGTTCCTTTGCAGGCGGGTATGTACCTCTACGATGCCTATAAACTGCGTCCCCACGGCGTCCCCGGCAATCCTAACAAAGGATTGGAAAATCAGGCTTGGCTGGGCCGTCCTGCCGCTGCCGTGCGCCTGCAATCTGTGCAACACACCGCCTTCGATGCCTGTCGCTTCGAACATCTGGCTTCTTGCGCCATCGACTATGTAGAAGCCACGGCCTACGACAGCATCCGTTATTGCGATTTCGAAGATGTGGGCGGCAATGCCGTGCAGGCCGGCCGTTTCTCGGATGTTCCTGTGGAAAGCCATTTGCCCTACGACCCCAAGGATACGCGCGAACTCTGCACCCACCTGTACATCGGCGACAATGTCTTCCATGACATCACCAACGAAGACTGGGGCTGTGTGGCCATTTGCGCCGGTTATGTACGCAATGCCAGCATCGTCTACAACGAAATCAGCGAGGTGTCTTATACGGGTATCAGTCTGGGCTGGGGCTGGCAGAAGGCTCTAAATTGTATGCGCGAAAACCTGGTGCAGGGCAACTATATCCATCATTACGCCAAACATATGTACGACGTGGCTGGCATATACACCCTCTCGGCTCAGCCAAAAACGCAGATAATAGAGAATGTGGTAGACAGTATCTACAGCCCTTGGTACGTTCACGACCCGCACCACTGGTTCTATCTCTATACCGACGAAGGCTCTTCCTTCATGACGGTGAAAGATAACTGGTGTCCTGCCGAGAAATTCTTGCAGAATGCCAACGGACCGGGCAATACTTGGGAAAACAATGGTCCTATGGTAAGCGATGAAATCAAGGCCCGAGCGGGAAGAAGAAAACGATAATTGTGAGTAAGTAATGGCCTGTGTCTCAGAGATATAGATGCAGGCCAAATTTTTTATAGAAATTTCTTGCAAAAAGCTTGACAATTCAAAATCTTGCAGTACCTTTGCCCCCGATTTCATAAGGATACTAATCCAAGCGAGGATAGTTGTTAAAAAGTTAGTAGTTAAGTTGTTAGGTAAAGATTGTAAATAAGTCGCCTCGCCTGTTCTTTATGAAATCTACTATAAAACATCTCTCTTAATATATCTCGAAAACGTGAAGATAATGGCAAATATTTGCCGTATCTTTACGCTTTTTTGTTTTTATACCATTCGTAAACCTTCGTAAGAACCAGTCGATATTGCCTATGAACCCTGTATTGCTGCACGGTATCCAGCACGGCAACCAGCCCTGCGACATCCTTATCCAGAACAAACGTTTCCATACCATAGTTCCCACCAGAGCGCTGGACCAGTGGCAATTGCCCGATGGCTGTCGGGTAGTGGAGTCGGACGGCAAAGCTATATTGCCAGCTTTCTACAACGGTCATACTCATTTGGCTATGAGCCTTTTGCGTGGATATGCCGATGATATGCCGCTCTCCACTTGGCTCAATGACCACATTTGGCCCATCGAGGCAAAAATGAGTGTGGAGGATATGCGTGTGGGCGTACAGCTTTCGCTTTTGGAAATGATAAAGACGGGCGCTGTGTTTTGTAACGACATGTACTTCGCGTGGCGGCATTGCGCCGATTTGGTCGATGAGATGGGCCTGCGTGCGGTGGTTGCCGACAGCTATATCGACAAGGGTGACCCGGCCCAGGCCCGGCACTACTTGGACAACTTCAAGGCTCAGCAGCAACTGAACAGCGACCGGTTGCAGTTTGCCATCGCACCTCATGCCATCTATACGGTGGGCGGCGATATGTTGCGTGCCTGCGCCGATGCGGCGCGCGAGGCCGGTCAGTTCCTGCACATTCATCTGGCCGAGACCCGTCAGGAAGTGGACGATTGTTTGGCCCAACATGGCATGACACCCACCGAATATGTTCACAGTTTGGGGCTGCTGGGTCCCAAGACCATCGTGGCGCACGCTGTTTGGCTCAGCGAACATGATATGGAACTCCTTAAGGAAAGCGGCACGGTGCTGGTGCACAATCCCTGCTCCAATATGAAGCTCGGCTCGGGCGTCTTTCCTTATAAAGAGGTGATAGACAAGGGTTTGAGGGTTGTGTTGGGTACCGACGGTTCTTCCTCGAACAACAATCTTGACATGCGCGAAGAAATGAAGTTCGCCGCCTTGCTGGCCAAGGTGAAATACGGGGCTGAAACCCTGCCTGCCGAATTGGTGCTGCAATGGGCCACACGCAACGGAGCGGAAGCCTTCGGCATCGATGCGGGTGTTATCGCTCAAGGCAAGCTGGCCGATGCGGTCATTGTCAAGCTGAAGACCGACCGTATGACGCCTTGCCACAATCTTGTTTCCAACTGGGTCTACGCCGCCGACAGCTCCGTTATCGATGCGGTGCTTTGTGACGGCCGTTTCTTGATGGAAGACGGGCGCGTGCCGCAAGAAGATGTCATTATCGAAAGGGCGGCGCAATGTGCCTATCGTTTGGCAAAACGTGCGAAATAGTGTAACTTTGTCCCGTGATTAACCGAAACACAAACAAAAACACAGGATTATTATGCCAATGCCTTCACACCGTGGCTGGATTATGCCCGAGTCACCTATCCGCAAGTTGGTCCCCCTGGCCCGTCAAGCCGAAGCCAAGGGCCGTAAAATATATCATCTGAACATCGGTCAGCCCGATATCAAGACCCCGCAATTGGGTCTGGATGCGCTCAAAAACATCGACCGTAAGATTCTGGAATACACGCCCAGCGAGGGTTTGCTGAGTCTGCGCACGAAATTGGCCGAATACTACAGCCGTTTCAATATCGATTTGGACCCTTCGGAAATCATCATCACCACCGGTGGCTCTGAGGCTGTGCTTTTTGCTTTTATGGCTTGCCTGGACCAGGGAGACGAGATTATCGTACCCGAACCGGCCTACGCCAACTATACGGCCTTTGCCATCGCCGGCGGCGCTATTATTCGGCCTTTGCTCTGTTCCATCGACAACGATTTCGCCTTGCCGTCTTTCGAAGAATTCGAAAAGATGATTACCAAGCGTACGCGTGCCATCCTGCTGTGTAACCCCAATAACCCTACGGGCCATATTTATACGGCCGAGGAAATGGAACACATCCGCCAACTGGTGAAAAAGTACGACCTCTACTTGTTCTCGGACGAGGTCTATCGCGAATTCTGCTACACCGACCAACCGCATATTTCAGCCTTGCAGCTTAAGGGTATCGAAGATAATGTTATCCTTATCGACTCGGTGTCAAAGCGTTACAGCGAGTGCGGTATCCGTATCGGAGCGCTTATTACCAAGAACAAGCAGGTGCGCAAGGATGTTATGAAATTTTGCCAGGCCCGACTTTGTCCGCCCCTTATCGGTCAGTTGGTGGCTGAGGCTTCCATGGATGCTTCGCCCGAATATATGCAGGCCGTTTACAACGAATATCTCGAACGCCGCAACTATATGATCAAGGCTATCAACGAGATACCGGGCTGCTACAGCCCCATGCCTATGGGAGCTTTCTACACGGTGGCCCGTCTGCCCATCGATGATGCCGACAAGTTCTGCGCCTGGTTGCTGGAATCTTTCGAGTACGAAGGCAAAACGCTGATGATTGCGCCGGCTTCGGGCTTTTATTCGGCCAACAGTATGGGTCGTAACGAGGTGCGTATGGCTTACGTGATGAATATCGAAGATCTGTCTGTGGCCATGGATTTGCTGCGACGTGCCTTGGCCGTCTATCCCGGCAGGACGATAGCCTGACAATGGCTTCCTTTGAATATCATATTGCCCACCGGCTGTTCTTCCAAGGACAGCAGTCCAAGCAGGTGTCGCGACCGGCAGTGCGTATTGCCTTGATAGGCATTGCAGCCGGCTTGGCGGTGATGATAGCGTCAGTGTGCATTGTGATAGGCTTCAAGCAACAGGTGGAAGCCAATGTGATGGGCTTGAGTTCGCACATTCAAGTAACCGATTTTCATTCCAACTATTCCGACGAAATGCAGCCCATTGCGCGGGCTGATACCTTGCCCGCTTTGCTGGCCGATATTCCGGGCGTGCGTCATGTGCAGCGCTTTACCACCAAGACGGCCATGCTCAAGACCGAAGACGATGTGCAGGCGATGGTTTTCAAGGGCATTTCCGACGATTTCGACTGGAGTTTTCTGCAAGACAAGATAGTGGAAGGCTCGATTCCCGACTTCCATGCCGACAAGGCTCCCAATCAGGTGTTGATGTCGCGGTATACCGCCCGACAGTTGCGCCTGAAACCCGGCGACAGTTTCTATGCTTACTTTACCCGCGACGAGCAGGTGCTGGTGCGCAAATGGCAGGTTGGTGCCGTCTTCGATACGCACTTCAGCGAGTTCGATCGCAGCGTGGTGCTGGTGGACAACCGTCATCTGGCAAGGCTGAATGCCTGGGATGAACACGCTGCCGGCGGTCTGGAAATTTTCGTGGATGACATCCGCCGCATTGTCGACATCGACGCTGAAGTGTACAACCGTCTGTTTGTTTTCGGTTCCGCCAACGGCCTGTCCTACTTCACGCAGTCGGTCTACGACCTGAATCCTCAGATTTTCGGTTGGCTGAATCTGCTCGATATGAATGTCTGGCTTATTCTGGCCTTGATGATTTTCGTTTCGGGTTTCAATATGATTTCGGCCCTGCTTATCCTAATGCTCGAACGCACCAATCTGATAGGCATGCTCAAATCGATGGGTGCCACCAACGCTTCGTTGCGCAAGATTTTCCTTATCCTTTCGCTGATGCTCTGCGCGCGAGGTATGTTGTGGGGCAATATCATCGGTCTGGGACTCTGCGCTTTGCAATATTTCTTCCATATTATCCCGCTCGATGCGGCCGTCTATTATGTTTCGGCCGTGCCCATCTCCTTCCATTGGGGCTATATTCTGCTGCTGAATGTGGGCGTGGCTGCCGCCTCCTTCCTGATGATGCTGTTGCCCACGGCCCTGGTGAGCCGCATTGCGCCCGCCAAGGCCATCCGCTTTGAATAAACCACAATATTTCGCGGAAAAATGTCCGTATGTGGACGACTTTGCTTATTTTTGTAGCATTGTCAAATTTTCAAAAAACAGCTTTTAACCTGATGAAGAAGACCACTTTGTTGACGTTGTTGGCCCTGACGATGGGCTTTACGATCCAGGCACAGGAAAGTGCCACCGTCATTGTGCAGGGCGAACAGGCCGAGCACCGGATTTCACGCCATATCTACGGACATTTCGCCGAACACCTTGGCCACTGTATCTATGGTGGCATTTGGGTGGGCCCCGAATCGACCATTCCCAATATCGACGGTTACCGCAGCGATGTGGTGGAAGCTTTGAAAGCCATCAAGATTCCGAACCTGCGCTGGCCGGGCGGCTGTTTTGCCGATGAATACCATTGGCGCGACGGTATCGGACCGCGCGAAAATCGGCCCAAGATGATTAACACGCATTGGGGCGGGGTAGTGGAAGACAATTCCTTCGGTACGCACGAGTTCTTGAATTTCTGCGAACTGATTGGCACCGAACCATATATCTGCGGCAACGTGGGCAGCGGCACAGTTGAAGAGATGTCCAAATGGGTGGAATATATCACTTTCGATGGAGAATCGCCCATGGCCGACCTGCGCAGACAGAATGGCCGCGAGAAACCCTGGAAGGTGAAGTTCTGGGGTGTAGGTAACGAAAACTGGGGCTGCGGCGGCCATATGACGGCCCAGTTCTACAGTGACCAATATCGACGTTATGCCACTTATTGCCGCAATTACGGCGACAACCGCTTGATGAAGATAGCCGGCGGTCCCAACGGTGGCGATGTCAACTGGTCGGAAACCTTGATGAAAAACGTCGGCTCCGGCCGCATGTGGGGTATGTCGCTGCATTATTACACCTCGTTCCATGGCTCGGCTACCGATTTTACCGAAGAAGACTATATGGTAACCATGCAGAAGGCTTTGCGTATGGATGAGATTATCCGCCGTCATATCGAGATTATGGATATGTACGACCAACGCAAGAAAGTGGCCTTGTGTGTGGACGAGTGGGGTGCCTGGTACAATGTGGAACCCGGAACCAACCCCGGTTTCCTGTATCAGCAGAATACCATGCGCGACGCTTTGCTCTGCGCCTCCACTTTCAACATCTTCCATCGCTATTGCGAACGCGTGCGCATGGCCAACATCGCCCAAATGGTAAATGTGCTGCAGGCCATTATCCTGACGCAAGACGAAAAGATGGTACTCACGCCCACCTATCATGTCTACAATATGTATCAGGTGCATCAGGACGCAACCATGATTCCGCTGGAGATACTTTCGCCCGACTATGTGCTTGACACGCGCAGCATTCCGGCCATCAATGGCAGTGCTTCGCGCAACGATGCCGGTGAGACCAATATCTCGCTGGTGAACCTCGATCCCAACCAGGACATCGAAGTGTCTTGCCGTCTGGAAGATATCACGGCCAAGAAGTTGAGTGCCAACATTCTTACCAGCAAGGCGCTGAACGATTGCAATACCTTCGACCAGCCCGAGCGCGTCACGCTGAAGGAATTCAAGGGTGCCAAACTGAAAAAGGACGGTACGCTGCTTGTCAAGATGCCCGCCAAATCTGTCGTTACGATTACTTTGAAATAATAAAATGGACAATAAAATGCATCATTTTCTGGCCTTCGACCTTGGTGCAACCAGTGGTCGCTCTATTTTGGCCTCCGTGGACGGTGATACCCTCGAAATGCGCGAACTGACGCGCTTTCCCAATGTATTGCTGCCTATCGACGGAAAGTTTTACTGGAACATCTACGGTTTGTACGAAGCCCTGCGTGCCGGTCTGCTGGCCGCTGCCAAAGAAGGCTTGCACATCGACTCCATCGGTATTGATACTTGGGGTGTGGACTTTGTATATGTAGGCAAGGACGGCTCTTTCTTGGGTTGTCCCCGGGCTTATCGCGATCCCTACACGCATGGCATTCCAGAAAAATTCTTCCAGCTGGTGCCCCGCAAGGACGTCTATGCCGCCACGGGTATCCAGATTATGGATTTCAACAGTCTTTATCAGCTGTATGCTTCCAAAATCGATGGCTGTTCGGCTTTTGAAGCGGCTGACAAGATTCTTTTCATGCCCGATGCGCTGTCGTATCTGCTTACCGGGAAGATGGTGTGCGAATATACCATCGCCTCCACTTCGCAGATGCTCAACCCCAAGACGAAAAAGTTCGAGAAGAAGCTGCTCGATGCTGCCGGTATCAAGACCTCGCTTTTGCCCGAAATGGTGATGCCCGGTATGGTTATCGGTACGCTCACCGATGCGTTGGCGCAAGAAACGGGTCTTGGCAAGGTGCCTGT
>CAYRHC010000011.1:13185-15594 GCA_964423935.1 uncultured Bacteroidales bacterium
GTGCCTGTGGTGGCAGTGGCAGGACACGATACCGCTTCGGCTGTGGCCGCCGTTCCCGCCGATGGCAAGGGCTTCGCCTATCTGAGCTCGGGCACTTGGTCGCTGATGGGCATTGAGGTTCAAGAACCTATCATCAACGAAGAGTCTTTCCGCATGAACTTTACCAACGAAGGCGGTGTGGACGGCACGACGCGTTTTCTGAAGAATATCACCGGTATGTGGCTGCTGGAACAGTGCCGCAAGGAATGGAAGAAAAAACAGAACGTTTCGTATTCGTATCCCGTTATCGAACAGCTGGGAGCTTCGGCCGACGCCTTCCGCTCGCTGGTAGACCCGGACGACCCAAGTTTCGCCAATCCTGCCAGCATGACTTGCGCC
This sequence comes from uncultured Bacteroidales bacterium, assembly GCA_964423935.1. Classification (GTDB taxonomy): domain Bacteria; phylum Bacteroidota; class Bacteroidia; order Bacteroidales; family UBA1402; genus UBA1757. The sequence goes on from CAYRHC010000011.1 coordinate 13,564, forward strand.
ATCGAAGACTACTGTACGCGCACCGGCCAGCCGGTTCCGCAGAACCACGGCCAGATGATACGCTGCATCTACGACAGCTTGGCCCTAAAGTACAGATGTGTTTTGGGTAATCTGCAAGATATGGCCGGTTTCAAAATTGAGAAACTGCATATTATCGGTGGCGGTGCGGTGAACAAGCTGATGAGCCAACTTACGGCCAATGCAGTGGGTATTCCTGTGGTTTGCGGTCCTGGCGAAGCTACGGCTATCGGCAACGTCATGATGCAGGCCAAGGCCATCGGTCTGGTGAACTCGTTGCCTGAAATGCGCCAGCTCATTGCCAAATCGGTGCAGACCAATATCTATCATCCCGAAGACCGTACTACCTGGGAGCTGGCATATCGCCGCTATTGTCAGATTATCGGCCAATAACGAACACGTACAACAACTTAACACAACAATAATTATGGTAAATGAATCATTGGTTCTGAAGGCATACGAAATTGCCAAGGAACGTTATGCCGCCTATGGCGTAGATACCGACAAAGTGTTGGAACAATTGCAGCAATTTCACCTGTCCATGCATTGCTGGCAGGCCGATGATGTGACGGGTTTTGAAGTGCAGGCCGGCGATTTGTCGGGCGGTATCCAGTCGACAGGCAACTACCCCGGCAAGGCTCGCAATATCGACGAACTGCGTGCCGACATCCTCAAGGCTAAATCGCTCATTCCCGGTTCGCATCGTCTGAACCTGCACGAGATTTATGGCGATTTCCAGGGCAAGGTAGTTGACCGCGACCAAGTGGAACTCAAGCATTTCCAAAGCTGGATAGATTGGGCTAAGGAAAACGACACCAAGCTCGACTTTAACTCTACTTCCTTCTCGCATCCCAAGAGTGGCAACTTGTCTTTGTCGAGTCCCGACAAGGCTATCCGCGATTTTTGGATTGACCATACCAAGCGTTGCCGCGCCATTGCCGAGGAGATGGGTAAGGCCCAGAACGACCCTTGTATCATGAACCTTTGGGTGCACGACGGTTGCAAGGACAACTCCGTCAAGCATTATCTCTATCGTGAGAATCTGAAGAATTCCTTGGACGAAATTTTCGCTACGCCTTACAAGAATATGAAAGACTGTATCGAAGGCAAGGTTTTCGGTATCGGTTTGGAAAGCTTTACGGTGGGTTCGCACGATTTCTATACGGCCTATGCCGCCAAGAACAACAAGATGCTTACCATCGACACGGGTCATTATCATCCTACGGAAAGCCCTGCCGACAAGGTTTCTGCCGTGCTGCAATTTGTGCCTGAGCTGATGTTGCATGTCAGCCGTCCGGTGCGTTGGGACTCCGACCATGTTACGCTTATGGACGATGCCACGCTGGAACTCTTCTACGAAATTGTCCGTGCCGGCGCTCTGGATCGCGTTCACTACGGCCTCGACTTCTTCGACGGCTCCATCAACCGCATCGGCGCTTATGTTATCGGTAGCCGTGCTGCCCAAAAGTGCATGTTGCGCGCCTTGTTGGAACCTGCTGTTATCGGCCAGTACGAGTTGGCCGGCAAGGGTTATCAGGCTATGGCCGTGCTGGAAGAGTGCAAGGCTTTGCCCTGGGCCGCTGTCTACGACATGTTCTGCCTGAAGAACAATGTGCCCGTGGCCGACGACTTCATCGCCTGCATCGACGCTTACGAAAAAGACGTCACCTCCAAGCGTTAACGCTTACGGCTGAATCGTCTGTCAAGAACCCGAGACCGAGTAAGAGCAATCTTTACTCGGTCTCTTTTTTTTCGATTATCTCCGTCACTTGCCTAAAAGCCCTTTCGTGACATTGTGGCGAAATAAGATAAGTTTATATCCTTTATTGGGATGTCCTTGTATAGTATAGCCACAAAAAAGCACCAAAGTTCCGGCCCACTTAATAGCTTCACTAATCAGTCGCTTGATATACTTGGCACGAGAGATATCAAGCGTACGCTGACGTTCACTGACACCTATCTGATATGTAAGTTTGTCAAAATAAGGCTGTTCTAATTTCGACTGAGGAATAA
>CAYRHC010000012.1:0-15061 GCA_964423935.1 uncultured Bacteroidales bacterium
CTTCCGCCCTTGTTCAAGTTATGTACAGACAGACACCTACATATTCGCTAAACATCGGTGGCAAGCTGCTTTCGCTCGATAAGCCGCTGGTAATGGCCATCGTCAACCTGACACCCGATTCTTTCTATGCATCGAGCCGCGTGGCCGGGGCGGATGTCCTTGTGGAACGTGTGGAAGACTGTCTGTCGCAGGGAGCCGATATCATCGATGTGGGGGCTTGCTCCACCAGACCCGGCAGCGAGGCCTGTGGGTCGGAAGAGGAATGGGCGCGCCTTGGGCCAGCGCTGGCGCTGCTGCGCCAGCGCTGGCCCAAGGCCACGCTCTCGCTCGACACCTTCCGCAGCGAGGTGGCCCGCCGGGCCGTACGAGACTACGGTGTGGACATCATCAACGATGTGAGCGGCGGCGAACTGGATGCGGAAATGTTCGCCACGGTGGCCGACTGCCACGTACCCTACGTTTTGACACACAGTCCGGCGCGCTACGGCAAGTCTGTCGACCGGACCGATAACAGCGTGGAAGGTGTGTTGCGCTATTTGGCCGCCAAGCTCTCCGAACTGCGGATGCTGGGCGTGGCCGATGTAATCGTGGACCCTGGTTTCGGCTTTGGCAAGAGTCTCGAAGAAAACTATGCCTTGCTGCGCCGGCTGCGCGATTTCGAGGTCTTGGACGCTCCTTTGCTGGTGGGCCTTTCGCGCAAGCGAATGGCCTATGAACCCCTGGGCGGCACCGCTGCCGACGCACTGACAGCCACCACCGTGCTGCACACGCTGGCCTTGCAGGGCGGTGTCCGTATCCTGCGCGTACACGATGTAAAGGCCGCTGCAGATTGTATTAAAATAATGGACCTGTATCAACAATGATTTTACCTGGCTTACTGGACATCATCGACATTTTTCTGGTTGCACTTCTGCTGTATGCCACCTACAACCTGATGAAACGCTTCGGGGCGCTCAATATTTTCTATGGCGTCATCGCGGTGCTGTTCGTTTGGGTAATGGTGTCCTTCGTCTTCAAGCTGAAACTCTTCAGCGGCATCCTCGATAAGGTGGTGAATGTGGGCGTTATTGCACTTATCGTCTTGTTCCAGAACGAGATACGGCGTTTCTTGCTGATGCTGGGTTCGCGTAAGCAATGGAATCATATCGTGGAGCTGTTTTCTCCCAAACACAAGCACAGTGACGACCAACTGTCGTATATCCTGCCCATTGTGCTGGCTTGCAAGAGCATGGGAGAGAAAAAGACCGGTGCCCTGATAGTCATAGAAAACAATGTCAGCCTCGAAGAATATGCCGAAACGGGCGAGAGCCTCGACGCCAAAGTGAGCGTGGCCCTGCTCGAAAATATCTTCTTCAAGAATACGCCCTTGCACGATGGTGCCGTCATCATTTCGAGAGGCAAAATCCAGGCGGCATCCTGTATCCTGCCCGTATCGTCGGCCAACGATGTGCCCAAAAAATACGGCCTGCGTCATCATGCGGCCATGGGCATCGCCCAGCAGACCGATGCCATAGCGGTGGTGGTGTCGGAAGAAACCGGCCAAATAGCCTTGGCCTACAACTCGCGTCTTCGCGAACATCTGTCTATCACCGAATTGGAAAGGGCCTTGCACGACATCCTGAATGCCAACAGACCCAAGCCTCGCCAAAGCAAGTCGCGTCGCCCGCAACCTAAACCGAAACAATCAACTGTTCAAAATATCAACAATTAAAGTAGTAGATTATGAATTTGCTCGAACAAATGCGTTCCCGTGCACAAGCTTGTCAGCAGAGAATTGTGCTTCCCGAAGGAACCGAAATCAGAACCCTGAAAGCCGCCAACCAAATCTTGGCCGACGAAGTTGCTGAAATTATCCTTATTGCCAAACCTGAAGAGGTGGCTGCTCTTGCCAAGGAAAACGGTCTTGACAACATCCTGGCCAAGGCCAAGGTGGTGGATCCCAAGAATCACGACAAGAAGGAAGCTTATGCCGAATTGCTCTTCCAATTGCGTCAGAAGAAGGGCATGACCATCGAAGAAGCTCACAAGAAAGTGGAAGATCCTCTGTATCTGGCAACACTGATGATAAAGAGCGGTGATGCCGACGGCGAAGTAGGCGGTGCCCAGAATTCTACGGGCAATGTATTGCGTCCTGCTCTGCAGATTGTCAAGACTATGCCCGGTATCTCGGTGGTTTCGGGTGCCTTTTTGATGTTCCTGCAGAACAAAAAATACGGTTCCGACGGTTTGATGGTATTTGCCGACTGCGCCGTAACGCCTAATCCTACAGCTACCGAACTGGCTCAGATTGCCGTTTCTACCGCTGCCACTACCCGCAATATCGCCGGTTTTGAACCCAATATCGCTATGCTGAGTTTCTCTACCAAGGGCAGTGCCAAGCACGAAATGGTTGATAAGGTGGTGGAAGCTACCCGCATCGCCAAGGAAATGGAACCCGCTCTGCACATCGACGGTGAACTGCAGGCCGATGCCGCTCTTGTCGCCTCCGTTGCCAACCAAAAGGCTCCCGGCAGCGACGTTGCCGGTCATGCCAACGTGCTGGTATTCCCGTCTTTGGAAGCCGGCAACATTGCCTACAAACTGGTACAGCGTCTGGGCAATGCCGAAGCTATCGGCCCGATTCTCCAAGGTATGGCTGCTCCTATCAACGACCTCTCACGCGGTTGCTCGGTAGACGATGTCTACAAGATGATTGTCATCACCTGCAACCAGGCTATCGGTATTAAAAAAGCAAACAAATAAATGAAGATTCTTGTATTAAACTGCGGCAGCTCATCCATCAAGTATAAGCTGTTCGATATGGACCGGAACCTGGTGATGGCCCAAGGTGGCATTGAAAAAATCGGTTTGCCGGGTTCTTTCCTGAAGCTGACGGCTCCCAACGGTGAAAAAGTTATTTTGGAGGAAAGCATCCCCGAGCATACCAAAGGTATAGAATTCATTATCTATCAGCTTACCCAAGGCAAATATGCCTGCATCTCTTCTCTGAAGGATGTAGACGCTGTGGGTCATCGTGTGGTGCACGGCGGCGAGAAGTTCAACCAAAGTACCCTTATCACCAAGGAAGTGTTGGACAATATCATTGCCTGCAACGATTTGGCTCCGCTGCACAATCCGGCCAATTTGCTGGGTATCAATGCTGTGGCGAAAATCGCTCCTGAAATGCCTCAAGTGGCTGTCTTCGATACGGCTTTCCATCAGACGATGCCCGCCAAGGCTTATATGTACGGTATTCCTTACGAGTATTACGAGAAGTATGCCGTACGCCGTTATGGTTTCCACGGCACCAGTCACCGCTATGTTTCCAAGCGTGCCTGCGATATTCTCGGTCTCGACTACAACAAGACCAGAATCATTACGGCTCATATCGGCAACGGCGGTTCCATTGCCGCTGTCATGAATGGCAAGTGTATCGATACCACCATGGGTCTGACCCCGCTGGAAGGTCTGTTGATGGGTACCCGCAGCGGCGATATTGATGCCGGTGCCGTACTTTTCATGATGGACAAGGAAGGCTGGAGTACCCGCGAGGCCAGCAATGTGCTGAACAAGAAGAGCGGTATTCTGGGCGTGTCGGGTGTATCTTCCGATATGCGCGAACTGACCCAGGCCGTGAATGCCGGCAACGAAAAGGCCAAGCTGGCGATGGAAATGTACCATTACCGCATCAAGAAATACATCGGTGCCTACGCAGCCGCCATGGGTGGTGTCGACCTGTTGGTATTTACCGGCGGTGTGGGTGAGAATCAGGCTATCGCACGTCTGGATGTCTGCTCCGATATGCAGTATATGGGCATGAGCATCAACGCCGAAATCAACGACAAGATTCACGGCGAAGAAGCTGTCATCTCCACACCCGACTCCAAGGTGACCATTATGGTAGTACCCACCGACGAGGAGTGGATGATTGCTTCCGATACCGCTGCATTGCTGTAATTCCGTCAAGCATACGAAAACGGCATATGAAAGAAGAGTGGCTAATCAACTTAGTCACTCTTTTTATTTTGTGCTTATGGAAGCATAAATCTTATAACTGAAGGCCGTAATCCTGCCAACTGTCGTTCTCGTAGATGGCTATGTGAAGATCCCGGCGGCCTTGCAGACCGTCCGGCAAGGTATTCAGCGGAATGGAAATGCAGCAGCTGCCTGGTGTCAAGGTTGAGTCTTCGGCCGATTCCGGGTAGCAGAAATGATGCAACTTCAAATAGACAGCCTTGTCGTCGAGGGTGTGGAGCGTGACCTGCATGGGATGCAACTGGTCGGTGGCGCGGATGTCACAGTTGAAACTGATATTGAGAAAACCGCCGCTGCACCATACGCGGTCTACATCTATGCTTTGGTATTGTTGCCCGCTGAAAGGAGCATCGAGGCTTTCCTTGATGGGAATCACCGGTACGCCCCACAGATTCAGCACGTTGGCGCTGAACTGATTCAGTGCATTCACCGATCGGCGTTTGCTCTCCAAGTCGTAGTGTACGCGGTAACGCTTGCCGTCTTTCACTTCCTGGCGCAGTTGTTGGCTTTTGGGACAGAGCCAAGTACTGTCATCCATCAGTATCTTGTAAGATTCACCGTCGTTGTGGGCGATACCCAATTCCAAACTATAAACACTGTCTTTGTCTATAAACAGGTCGCCGCTGCAGGCAAAACAGGGCAGTGCAATGGTCAACAGCCACAGGAAATGCTTAACGGAGTGCATACTTCAGACCTCGGGTGGTGGCTTTCTCCACTGTAAAAGTGAAATTGATATACAAAGTGTCGGTCAGACCGGCATAGGCTTCCTTCAAGGGTGACAAGTCGTAGCTGTTCAGTTGCCACTGGTTCTGGTGCACGTTGATGCCGGGAGCATAGTGCTTGAGCTCGAGGTTGACATAATAATTGCCGTCGCGGCCGAGGCTGTCTTGACGGTTGTCGTAGGTGAGCATGAGCTTGTCGATGTTGCCTGACGACAAGAAACTGTAGCAGCTTACCGTGGCCAAATCTCCCTTGAGGCTGCAATATTCAAAACTTGACAGTTGCTGATTGACGGCCAAATCGGGCGTGCTGTCCGAGAGCAGATAGATGCTTTGGGTGGGAATAACCCGATAGGCATTCAGTGTGATGGTCCAAGTGTTGTTCTTGTTGTCCATGTTGTAGTCCCATACCGAGAAGTACAGCAATAAACGGCTGTCGGGCTGGATGGAGTCGGGCATGGGGTAGGCGGGTGCCCGCAGGGTGATGCCGCCATCGGCCAGGAATGTGGAACCATCGCTTTGGGACGATGCCGTCAAGGTTGCCAAGGTCTGATATGAGTACTGGTTTTCGTCATTTTCAAGAAAGTCACAAGAGGCCAGTCCCAGCATCAAGGCCAGAAGGCTCAGGGCAACTATCAGATTCTTTCGTGTCATAACAATGCAATGCTTTTAAATGGTTCTTCAGCGGGTTGGCATACATTTCCAATAGCTTCTCGCGCAGGAATCCGCAGTCTTTTTGCACTTGAGGAAGGTCTATCTTGTCAATTTGTCCGCATAGGTACTGCTGGAACTGCTCTGCTTGATCGGCGGTATATTGCTCGGTAAAGCGCTGTTCGCCATGGAGCAGGTCGGCGGCAATATAGTTGTTGGCATACAGCTGATAATGCGCGTGTATCGAGTGGTCGATGCGGTCGGCAACCTGCTGCAGCAGGACATTCTTGGGCAACCGGGCCTCCATCTGTAAAAGATCTTGCGAGATACATGCGTCGAAATGGTAATGTACACGACCTTTGTATCCGGTGATACCCGTGAGCATGCTCAGCAAATCGTCGGCAGGCGCTTTTTTGAAGCCGGGGACATCGCGTTTTTGTTGCATTTCCTTGGCCTTCAGCCAGTCGCATGGATCGTATTCGTACGATATGCTCAACGGAATCACGCGCAAAGACGCTAAATCTTCCAATACGTTACTGTTGCCCGAAAGAATTAACATTTTCAGCACGCTTCTTTGGGTGAGGTCGTTGCTGTCTTTGGCACGGCCTTCACGTTGGGCCATCCAGATGGAATCGCCCGTTTGGCAGATGGTGTGGCGGATGTAAGCGGAAAGTTCGCGTGAAGCTTCCAGTTGTTGGGCCACTCCCAGTCCGCGTTTCACGACGAAAGATTTGCAGAGGCGCACCATGGGTTCTATCCAGGGCCGTCCGAACAGGTTGTCGCCTATGGCCGTCTGGCAGGGCTTGAGCTGGTTCTCGAACAGCAGACTGTTGAGCTGCAAGGTGTCCATTACGATATCGCGGTGGTTGGATAAGAACAGGCAAGGCTCGTGGCCGCGCACATGCTCCAGTCCCGAACAACTGATCTGGCTATGGCTCAATTGGCAGATGTCCTTGAGCAGCGGAGCCACAAAGCCATAGTGGTAGGCTTGCAGGCTGGGAAAACTCATGGCAAGTCGCCGGTAGCCTTCCGCATCGGGGATAAAGGGAATCTTGCGCAGCAGCTGCAGCAGTTCGGGGTCGTTCCATACTTGGCCCAGGGCCTGGGCGTAATCGCTTTCCCGGTAACAGCGGATGTCGTCAAAAGAGTCGGTCATGGGTCGGGTGTGAATGGGGTTATGAAAGGATGTCGCTGATGATTTCGTCCATTACTTCGGTCATGGTCTGTCCGTTGGCAGCCACTTCTTGAGGAATGAAGCTGGTGGCCGTCATGCCGGGGGTGGTGTTCACTTCGAGCAGGTAAATGCCGTCTTGACAGATGATGTAGTCGGCTCGGATAATGCCTTGACAGCCAAGCAGATCGTAGATGAGCGAGGTCTGTTGCTGAACCTGGTCGCGTTGCTCGTTGCTGATGCGTGCCGGGGTGATTTCTTGAACCTGCCCCTGATACTTGGCTTCGTAATCGAAGAATTCGTGTTTGGATTGAACTTCGGTCAGTGGCAGGCAGACGCCGCGGCGGCGGGTCTTGTAGCAGCCGCTGGTAAGTTCGAGTCCGTCCAGGAAGCGTTCGATGATGACGCTGCCGCCTTCTGCGAAGGCGGCAGCCACAGCTGCCTCCAGCGCCCCGGCCTCCTTCACCTTGGTGACACCGAAGCTGGAACCGCCCACATTCGATTTGACAAAACAAGGCAGGCCGCAGACCTTCAGTACCTGGTCGGTATCGAGCTCTTGCGGCTTGCGGAGCAAGATGGCTTCGGCACCTTTGATACCAAAACCTTGCAGGTAACGCTTGCAGGCATATTTGTCGAAAGTGAGCGCAGCGGCCAGAACACCGCAGCATTGGTAGGGCAGGCCTATCATGTCAAAATAGCCTTGCAGACGTCCGTCTTCGCCCGGGCGACCATGAATGGTAATCCACGCCAGATCGAAACGCACCTGCTGCCCCTGGTAGGCGAAGCTGAAATCTTCACGGTCTATCTTGACGCGGACCTCGCTGTTGAGCCCTTGTGGGCAGGCTTGCCAGTTATTGCCGTGCAACACGACGATATAAGGCAGATACTTGTTTTTGTCGATAAAGGAATAAAGGCCTTGGGCACTTCGTAATGATACTTCGTATTCGGAAGAGTCGCCACCGGCGACAATGGCTATTGTTTTCATTATCAATCGTTTAATAAATCTTTTGCTGTACTGTATTGTCTCCAACGCTGCAACAGAGCCTCGAAATCGTCCGGCAGGGGAGAGTCGAAGAACATCTGTTGATGGGTGCCGGGATGCTCGAAGCCCAAGGTCTTGGCGTGCAAGGCCTGGCGCGGGCAGACTTCAAAGCAGTTCTCCACAAACTGCTTGTATTTGCTAAAGCGCGTGCCCTTTAATATTTCGTTGCCACCATAGCGGGCATCGTTGAAAAGCGGGTGTCCGATATGTTTCATGTGGACACGAATCTGGTGGGTGCGTCCCGTTTCCAGACGGCATTCCACCAGCGTTACATAGCCGAAACGCTCCAGCACGCGGTAGTTGGTGACGGCTGTTTTGCTGCCTTCGTCGCCATCGGGATAGACGCACATCTGCAGGCGGTCGCGCTTGCTGCGTCCGATGGGAATATCGATGCGGCCTTCGTTTTCGGCAACATTGCCCCAAACCAGTGCCTGATAACGGCGTTGCGTGGTCTTGTTGAAAAATTGGGCGCTCAAGAAGGCCTTGGCCACGGGATTCTTGGCGATAACCAGCAGGCCGGAAGTGTCTTTGTCGATGCGGTGTACCAGCCCGGGACGCGGGTCGTCAGAAGGAAATTGCGGATTGTCTTTGAAATGCCAGACCAGTGCGTTCACCAAAGTGCCGGTGAAATTGCCGTGGCCGGGATGCACCACCATGCCTGCGGGCTTGTTCACCACCAGCAGGTCTTGGTCTTCGTAGACGATGTCGAGCGGAATGTCCTCGGGAAGAACCTCGGTGTCGTTGGGACGGTAGTTCACCATCACGCGGATGTCGTCGCCCGGCTTGACGCGGTAATTCGACTTCACTGCCTTGCCGTTGACGATAATCATGTCGTTGTCGGCGGCATCCTGAATGCGGCTGCGCGAGACTTTGGCGATATGTTCTACCAGAAACTTGTCGATGCGCAGCAGTGTCTGGCCGGGGTCGGCAGTGAAATGCCACTGTTCGTACAGTTCCTTGCCATCGAACACATCTTCTTCCAGCTCTTCCTGAACGGGAACTATGTCGTCATCGTTAGCCATGATGGGTCAGAAATCCAGGTCGATATCCTCGTTGAGCAGGCTGTCGGCGGGCAAGAGCATGTCGCGGTTGCGGCTCATCCAGATGTCGATGCGCTTGCCTACGCTGTAGTGCATGGCCGGAACCGGGTCTTGCATATAGACAAAATATTCGGCGCTGTTCTTGCGGGTAGGCTCCTCATCGTAACGGATTTCGCCGATATTGACGCTGTTCTCGTGCGCGATGATGATGGCCGAGTCGAGCGATTTTCCGATAAGGTCGGGTATGGACACCTTTTCGTTGTTGTTGCCTTGACCCACCACCAGCGTCAAGGCCGAGTGCATGGGCAGACTGGTGCCGCTGGCAATGCTCTGGCCCTGATATTGTACGTCAAGCACCAGATCGCGGTACTGCGAAGGCACATGCTGCACATGGGCCACCTTGAAACCGACGGCTTGCAGGGTGGAAATGGCCTGACGCTGCGAGTTGTCCTTCACGGCAGGAACGGTCATGTATTTTTCCTCTTGCGAGTTGACGGTGAGGTAGATGCGGCGGTTCTCCTTTACTTTGGAACCGGGAGAGGGCCTTTGCTCCAGCACCACACCGGCCGGCTGCCGGTCATTGCGGATGGAGTCGATAATCTCGAAACGCAGCTGGCAGCTTTTCAGATTGGCGGCAGCCTCTTCCATACTGAGATAGGTAACATCGGGCACCAGTATGGCTTTGTCGTGACGGGTATAGGCCTTGAGCCAGATACTGAGGATGATGAGCACGACAATGACGGTCAGGATAAAGGCTGTCAGAAGGTACAGGGTCTTTTTGATTCCGGGTTTCATAATGGAAAAATGAGCCAACGCTTGCAAAGGTATAAAAAAAAGTAAAGACACATGGCCTTTACTTTTTTAGTTCAGTTCGGACAATCGAACAGGCATTAACCCTTGATACGCTCTTCGTCAGATACGGTCAATTTCTTTCTGCCGTGTGCACGACGGCTTGCCAATACGCGACGGCCGTTGGCAGTGGCCATTCTTGCGCGAAAACCATGCTTGTTGGTCCTCTTTTTGTTCGAGGGTTGGAATGTTCTTTTCATAACTATATTGTTTTGTTTTATTTCGATTGAAACGCTTGGGCGATTCGCTCAAAGCGGACGCAAAAGTACGGATATTTTTCTAAATGGCAAATGCTCGCTATAAATTTTTTAAAAATTTGTCTATGTGGAAGATTTGAGCGATATTTGCGGGCTCAAAATGCTAAAACTATCTTACAAGTAAAGAAAACCGATATTTATTATGGCAACTACCGCAGATTTTAAGAATGGTATGTGCATCGATTTGGACGGTGCTTATTATTTTATCATTGAATTTCTTCACGTAAAGCCCGGCAAAGGTGCCGCCTTCGTGCGTACGAAACTGAAGAACGTGCAGACCGGCCGCGTGTTGGAAAAAACTTTCAACTCGGGCGTCAAAGTGGATGAAGTCCGCATCGAGCGTCGTCCTTACCAGTTCCTCTATCACGATGATATGGGCTACAATTTCATGCACGCCGAAACCTACGAGCAGATTACCGTACCCAAAGAATCCATCAACGGCGTTGATTTCCTCAAAGACGGCGATATGTGCGAAGTGGTTACCCATGCCGATTCAGAGACTGTACTCTATGTGGATGTTCCTACCCATGTCATTCTTGAAGTGACCTATACCGAACCCGGTTTGCGCGGCGATACGGCTACCAACACCTTGAAACCCGCTACGGTCGAAACCGGCGCTACGGTGCGTGTACCTTTGTTCATCGAAACCGGCGAGAAAATCAAGGTTGACACCCGAGACGGTTCTTACGTTGAACGCGTGCGCTAGTCAAAACTTCCGACGATACGACTCAGGCTGCCGGTCGCAGACCGGCAGCCTCTTTTTTTGCCCATATTTGTTAAATGAAAGTTTCTTTTGTGTTATCTTTGCGATTCAAAAAACCTTTTGAAAAACCATTTGAAAACCATTTGAAAACCATTTAAAACCATGCTAAACATCTTCTAATACTATGGAAAAGACAACCAGATTCAGCATTAAAGATTGGGCCGAAGACGACCGTCCGCAGGAACGGCTGTTGCGCTACGGGCCCTCGGCATTGAGCTTGTCGGAACTGCTCGCCATCATACTGCGTACCGGAACCCGCTCGGAATCGGCCCTGGACCTCTCGAAACGGGTGCTGTCCGGCGTGGAAAACGACCTTTCGGCCTTGGGAAAACTTTCGCCCCGCGAATTGCAAGATCGCTACAAAGGCGTGGGCCAGGCCAAAGCGGCAATGATACTCTCTTGTCTGGAGTTGGGCAAGCGTCGCGGCGAAACCCAGTTGCGCGAAAAGGTGCAGCTGCTCAACAGCCGCGACGTGTACCGCTATATGTTTGCGCGCATGGCCGACCTGCCGCACGAAGAATCCTGGGTGCTGCTGCTCAACAACTCCAATCGTCTTATCGCAGAGCGGCAGATAGGCAAGGGCGGTATCTCGGAAACGCTGGTAGACATCCGTATCGTCATGAAATTCGCTTTGGAAGCCCTGGCTCCCAGGGTGATACTCTGCCACAATCATCCTTCGGGAACGCTCAAGCCCAGTACGCCCGACATCAAACTCACCGAAAAGCTGCGCAAGGCGCTGCAGGGTATGGATATCTCCTTGGTAGACCATCTGATAGTGTCCGAGCAAGGTTATTACAGTTTTGCCGATGAAATGATTTTTTAAAACAGTTTCTTAGTCTGAAGTCGAATGTGTACTTTTGCCCTCGTTTGAAACGGAATCCATGGAAGAAAATAGCTTTTTGACGATAGAAGAAGAAATCGTGCGTATGCTGCGTACGGTGTACGATCCCGAAATACCCGTGAATGTCTATGACCTTGGGCTGATTTACAAAGTGGATATCAGTGCCGACAAGGACGTGTATATCGAGATGACCCTGACGGCGCCGTCATGCCCCATGGCCGATTTCCTTATTGAAGATATCCGTCAGAAAGTGGAGAGCATCGATGGCGTGAAGAGCGTCGACGTGCAGCTGGTTTTCGAACCGGTCTGGGATAAAGATATGATGTCGGAAGAGGCTAAACTGGAACTGGGCTTGATGTGATGAAAAAGTACTATTTCGTTTCCGACGCCCATTTGGGTTCGCTGGCTGCCCCTTCGTTGGAGCGTGAAAAGAAGCTGGTGCGCTGGATGGAGACTATCCGCCCCGATTGCCAGGCACTCTTTATGCTGGGCGACATGATAGATTTCTGGTACGAATACGACTATGTGGTTCCTAAGGGCTATACGCGCTTTTTCGGCCAATTGGCTTCCTTTTGCGATGCGGGTATACCCGTGTATTGGTTCGCCGGTAACCACGATATGTGGCTCTACCGTTATGTGCAGGAGGAAATAGGGGTGCAGGTGCTGTTTGGGCCTTACGAAACCACTTTGCTGGGCAAGCGCTTTTTTATGGCACACGGCGATGGCTTGGGCGACAATTCCTTCGGCAGCCGTTTTTTGCACGCCTTCTTCCATTCGCGTTTGAACCGTTTCCTGTTCAGCCATCTTTTGCCGCCCTCCTGGGGTATGCGCTTTGGCCAGGCCTGGTCGCGACATAGTTTCAACAAGCGTAAGCAAGAAAATACCCAACAGTATTTGGGCGAAGACAAAGAATATCTTATCGCTTTTGCCAAGAAGGATATTGCCGAAAAGCAAGACGATGCCCCCGACTATTACGTCTTCGGACACCGTCATATTTTGCTCGATTTTCAGCTGGCCAACCGTAGCCGCCTGATTATTTTGGGCGACTGGATTAAGGAATTCAGCTATGCTTGCTTCGATGGAGAAAACTTCGATTTGCTCAATTTCGAAGACTGACAGGCTTCTACAGATTGCCTAATATCTGAATTTACCCTGCTGCGTCTGCCCGTCTATACTTAGACGATAGAGGTAAATGCCTTGGGCCAGACGCTCCGTTTCGACGCGCTGCTCGCCGGCCTGCATCCAGACTTCGGCTTTTCGTGCCACGCAACGTCCTTGCATATCATAAATGCTGAGACCCACTCGGGCTGCCTGTGGTAGGTCGAACAGCAGGACACCGTCGCGGCAATAGAGGTCAATCTGTCCGTAACTGTTGTGCTGCAGGCCATCGATAACGGGCTGCTGTATTTTGTACTTGCGTTCAACCAGGGCCGACCACTCGCCGTTTTTCAGGCAGCGAGCCATAATGGTGACATTTTGGCTGAGCTCCAGGCTTCCGCTGTATTTCTGAGCATATTTCGAGGTTTTGGCCGTGTAGGCCGCACGCGGGTCATTGCCGTTGGTGGTGTAGTAGATATCGTTGTCGGCCGTCATTTCCAGACTGGTCTGCTCGGGATAGGTGCCGGAAGCAAGCGAAAGCTGCGGTGCGTCAATATTGGGATAGAGACCGGCATCGCGGAGTTGCTGAAGCAGTATCTGCGTGCGCTGCGGAAAATAGTTCTGCAGGAGATCTTCCTTGCGGGGTGTCCAGAAATCATCGCGGGTATAAACCACATCGCTTTCGCCCGTCTTTTGGCGATAATCGCCCCAGCGCGCCGATTCACAGACGATGGCCTGCTGTATTTCCTCGGCCAGACGACTGTAGATGGTGCTTGCGCCCGCTGGCGTCAGAGGACCTCCATCGAAGAGTTGCAGTTGCACGCGGTCGGCGAAGCGCATCTTGAACTCGGGATGCTTCTTGAGCTTGGCCATCATCTGGGTGGGATGCCCGCTCTTGAGGCTCACACGGTTGATGTTGACATCGGTAAAGGCATCTTCGGCATCCCAGACAAAGTAGACAAAGCCGTTGCGGGGACTCTTGCGGCTGCGGGCGCAACGCCAGTTGTTGCTGTCCCAGTCGTTGTTGCCGATATAATAGTTGATGAGCATGTAGTCGATGTAGTTGTCCAGGTCGAGCAACTGCTTGGAGATGAGCGTCTTGTAGTTTTCGTCGTTGGCCTTGCTGCCCACCGAACAGGCTGTCTTGTACATCACTTGGTAGATGGAGTCGTTGCCGTCGATAATCTCGTTGTGGTCGCCGATAACGTCGTAGTCGCTGTCGTCACCGCCCAGATAGGCTTGGATAAAATCATCGTTGGTCTTCTCGCAGATATCGTACAGACCCCAATACAGGCCGTTCAAATATAGATGAACGAAACGTGAATGGGTGGCCGGATGGCCCATGGCCAGCTGTACTTCTTTGGCGAAACTGTCGTAGATGTACTGCGCGTTGGTGCGTTGGATGATGTTTTGCGGATAGAGGGTCTTGCTGCCGTTCTTAATCCAAGTATAGTTGTAGCCGGCCCGCAGGATAAGGTGGTCGAAGTGGTCGGTGGCAGTCTCGTCGTCGAAAATTTGGCAGTTGAGTTTGGTGGCGCCGTACTCGCTGCGGAAGGAGATGCGGAAAGAATGTTTGGGCGAGTTGTTGGGGTTGCGACTGTTGCCGCCGTGTAGACGCAAGCCACAGTTTATCTGGAAGTTGCGCCCGCTCTTCGGGTCGTAGTACTCTACCGATGCGGGCCTCTCCCAACCATCGCCAAGGCCTTGGTAGCTCTTGCCGGTGTGAATGTAGATACCGCCCGTGTCGGGATGCAGGCTGTGCGAGAACAAGTCTTCACGTTCGCAGACGATGCTCACCGTGGGGATGGCCAGAAAACCCTCCAGCATGTCGTTGCGGTAGGCGGCGTTATCGTAGATGCTACTGTCCATACCGTAGTCGGCAGGGTAGAAGGTGCTGTCGGTAAGATAGCTCCACTCTTGCGGGTAACCCTCCGGGCTGGCGGTCTGCAGCACGATGTCCGACAGAAAGAAGTAGCTGCGTGTGACCAGCGGGCTGTACACCGTGTCGTTGTCGCTGCTTTGGCAGCGTGCGCTCACCACCGAGGTTTTGTCTATGAGTATGGGCCGGGTATAGAGTGTACCGTGTTTTTGGTCGGGATAACTGCCGTCCAGACTATAGTAGATTTTGAGTCCGTCGTTGGCTTGGAGGCTGAGCTGGAAGGCTTGGTCCTTGTAGCCGCCCTCTTCGCTGAAAGTGGGCGTAACCACGGCTGACCCCATCACATTTTCGCTACCGGGTGTGGCTTGGTAAAGATAATAGGCCTTGCCGTTGATGAGTCCGTAGGAAACATCGTTGTATTGCGTGGGAAACGCGGGTGCGTATTCGTGTACCACGGCCCGGTCTTGGTCGAGCAGGCCCAGGTATTCGCCGTTGCCCGACAGCCCGAAGGATGCGTGCAACTGCTTGCCGGCCATGCTTTGGTCTTTGTCCGAGAGAAATACCAGCATATACGATTTGGCTTGCAGCAGCGTGTCGGGAAAGCGAAACTTGGTTGGCTTGTCGATATTGTCGGTCAGGCACCATTGGCTCAGGTTTACCGGTTCATCGCCTTGGTTGTAGAGCTCGACCCAGTCGCTGTAGTTGCCGTCTTCGTCTTGCAGGGTGGCGGTGTTGAG
>CAYRHC010000013.1:0-14813 GCA_964423935.1 uncultured Bacteroidales bacterium
GATATTCTTCTTGTCCTTTTACTGGAGGGCCAACTACAACGACAAGAAGAATATCCAGTTCGACAATTTCATCGACTGGAAAATTGGCCTCAACACCAACAGTGCCGATACCATCCGCGGCTACAGCATCAGCAACGACCAGCTGCAACTGTCGTCGAAACTGGGCGTAAAAGCCGTGAACAACTGGTACTACTCCATGCAGGCCGAGTTTATCACCCAGACACTCACCAACTACAAGACAAACGCCTCATCGCCCAGCAGCGCGCTGTTTTCGCCCGCCAAGCTCTTCGTTTCGCTGGGTATGGACTTCAAGTTTAAAAGCAAAAACAAGAAGCACAACGTATCCGTGCTGATGACGCCTTTCACCTATCGTATGAACTTCCTGCGCGACACGCTGCATTTCGACCCCTCCAAATACGGCATAGAGAAGGGCAAGCGCGTGGGTCACGAATTCGGTTTCAAACTCACGGCCAATTACGACTGGAAAATCAGCGAAGACATCTCTTGGAACTCGTACTATTACTATTATTCCGACTTCAGCTACATCGATTCGGAATGGAAAAACACGCTCAACTTCCGCGTGAACCAGTACCTGACCACCCAGCTCTTTATCCACACCAAACTGAACGACCGCGAATTCAAGCGCGGCGAGGGCAAACACCTGATCCAGCTCAAGGAATTCCTCAGCTTCGGCGTTATCTATTACTGGTAAGAAACCGCCTCCAAGGTTAGTACAAAAAAGAGCCACTCCCAAAAAGGAATGGCTCTCTCATCTGTGGCCTATCCGGCCGATTATCTCTTTAGACTCACTTGCTCAAGGCAGTGGCAACGTCTACGGCAACGGCTACCGAGCAACCCACCATGGGGTTGTTGCCGATACCCAGGAAGCCCATCATTTCAACATGGGCGGGCACCGAAGACGAACCTGCGAACTGGGCGTCGGAGTGCATACGGCCCATGGTGTCGGTCATACCGTAAGAAGCGGGACCTGCGGCCATATTGTCGGGATGCAGGGTACGGCCCGTACCGCCACCGGAAGCCACCGAGAAATACTTCTTGCCGGCTTCCAGTCTTTCCTTTTTGTAAGTACCTGCAACAGGGTGCTGGAAACGGGTGGGGTTGGTAGAGTTACCCGTGATGGAAACATCAACGTTTTCCTTCCACATAATGGCAACACCTTCGCGAACATCGTCGGCACCATAGCAGTTCACCTTGGCACGAGGACCATCGCTGTAGGCGATACGTCTAACCTCTTTCAACTCGCCGGTAAAGTAGTCGAACTCGGTCTGAACATAGGTAAAGCCGTTGATACGGCTGATAATCTGGGCGGCGTCCTTGCCCAGGCCGTTCAGAATGACGCGCAGGGGCTGTTTGCGCACCTTGTCGGCTTTGGCGGCAATCTTGATGGCGCCTTCGGCGGCAGCGAAAGATTCGTGACCGGCCAGGAATGCGAAGCATTCGGTTTCTTCGCGCAGCAGACGGGCGGCCAGATTGCCGTGGCCCAAACCAACCTTACGGTCGTCGGCAACAGAACCGGGAATGCAGAAGCTCTGCAGACCTTCACCGATGGCTTCGGCAGCGTCGGCGGCATTCTTGCAACCCTTCTTCAGGGCGATGGCAGCACCTACTACATAAGCCCACTTGGCGTTTTCGAAGCAGATGGGCTGGGTTTCTTCACAAGTCTTGTAAGGATCGATACCGTAGGCGTCGCAAATGGCGTTGGCCTCTTCGATGTCTTTGATGCCGTTGGCGTTCAAAGCAGCAAGAATCTGCTTCATACGACGGTCTTGGCTTTCGAATTTCACTTCTCTAATCATAGTTGTATCCTCCTTATTAAGCTTGACGTGGATCGATTTTCTTCACGGCACCGGCTTCGGGGGTAACGCGGCCGTAGGTACCGGTAACTTTCTTGAGGGCTTCGTTGGCATCGGTGCCCTTCTTTACTTCTTCCATGAACTTGCCCATGTGGACGAATTCATAACCGCAAATCTGGTCGTCCTTGTCGAGGAAGACGTTTTTGATGTAGCCTTCGGCCATTTCCAGATAACGGGGTCCCTTGGCCAAAGTACCGTAGAGGGTACCAACCTGACTACGCAGGCCCTTGCCAAGGTCTTCCAGACCGGCACCGATAGCCAGACCGCCTTCGGAGAAAGCAGACTGCGTGCGGCCGTAAACGATTTGCAGGAACAGTTCGCGCATGGCAGTGTTGATGGCATCGCATACAAGGTCGGTATTCAGGGCTTTGAGGATGGTCTTGCCGGGCAGGATTTCAGCAGCCATGGCAGCCGAGTGGGTCATACCCGAGCAACCGATGGTTTGCACCAAGGCTTCTTGGATAATACCGTCCTTCACGTTCAGGGTAAGCTTGCAGGCACCCTGCTGGGGAGCGCACCAGCCAATACCGTGGGTAAGGCCGGAGATGTCTTTGATTTCTTTGGATCTTACCCATTTGCCCTCTTCGGGAATGGGCGCGGGACCGTGGTTAGGACCCTTCTGTACGCAACACATCTGTTGCACTTCATGTGTGTAAACCATTGTAGTCAAAATTTAATGGGAAATTTGCCACAAAAGTAGAAAACTGTTTTGAATCTAACAATGGAAAAATATCTCATCTCGCCCTTGTAGAAAAAGAAAAAAAAGCAGACTTTTGCAGGTCTTTATAGCTTAGGGAAAAATTGTTATTTATCAATATAAAACTATGAGTAAGAGTGCATTGCAAATTGCGCGTGCGGCCTACAAGCCCAAGATGCCTACCGCATTGACCGGCCCCGTGCAAGTGAAAGAAGGAAAACCCACCCAGTCCGTAGCCGATCAGGAAGCCATCAAGGCGCTGTTCCCCCATACCTATGGCCAACCCTACATCACTTTCGAACCTTCTGACAAGCCGCAAAACCATGAAGCCATCAATGTGGGTGTCATACTTTCGGGCGGTCAGGCTCCTGGCGGACACAATGTCATTGCCGGCCTTTTCGACGGAATCAAGAACATCAACCCGGCCTCTCGCCTGTACGGATTCATTCTGGGCCCCGGCGGTCTGGTAGACCACAAGTATATGGAACTGACGGCCGACATCATTGATGAATACCGCAATACCGGCGGTTTCGACATTATCGGTTCGGGCCGTACCAAGCTCGAAGAAGTTGACCAGTTCGAAAAAGGTATCCAAATTTTGCGCCAGCTCAATATCAAGGCATTGGTCATCATCGGCGGTGACGACTCCAACACCAACGCTTGCGTGCTGGCCGAATACTACGCCATGAAGAACTACGGCGTGCAGGTTATCGGCTGTCCCAAGACCATCGACGGTGACCTGAAGAACGAGCAGATTGAGACTTCGTTCGGTTTCGATACGGCTTGCAAAACCTACTCGGAACTTATCGGCAATATCCAGCGCGACTGCAACTCCGCCCGCAAATATTGGCACTTCATCAAACTGATGGGCCGCTCGGCTTCGCATATCGCCTTGGAATGCGCCCTGCAGTGCCAGCCCAATATCTGCCTTATCAGCGAGGAAGTGGAAGCCAAGGAAATGTCGCTCGACGATGTGGTGACTTACATTGCCCAGGCCGTTGCCGACCGCGCCGCCGAAGGCAATAACTTCGGTACGGTGCTTATCCCCGAAGGTCTTATCGAATTCATTCCAGCCATCAAGAAGCTTATCGCCCAACTCAACGATGTGCTGGCTACGCCCGAAGCTCAAAACCTTGGCCGCAGCGAACAAATCGACTTTGTCAAGAATCAGATATCACCGGAGAACCTGGCCGTGTTCAACTCGCTGCCTACCAGCGTGGCTCGTCAGCTGGCTCTCGACCGCGACCCCCACGGCAACGTACAGGTTTCGCTTATCGAGACGGAAAAGCTACTCTCCACCATGGTGGCTGCCAAGCTTGAACAGTGGAAAAAGGAAGGCAAGTACGTGGGCAAGTTCGGTACCCAGCATCATTTCTTCGGTTATGAAGGTCGCTGCGCCGCTCCTTCCAACTACGATGCCGACTACTGTTATTCGCTCGGTTACAACGCTTCTTGCCTTATTGCCAACGGCAAGACCGGTTACATGTCGGTGGTAAGGAACACTACGGCTCCCGCTGCCGAGTGGGTTGCAGGCGGTGTGCCCATCACCATGATGATGAACATGGAAAAGCGCAACGGCAAGATGAAACCTGTTATCCGCAAGGCTCTTGTAGAACTCGATGGCGCTCCCTTCAAGTATTTTGCCGCTCGCCGCGACGAATGGGCCAAGCAGACGGATTACGTTTATCCAGGTCCTATCCAGTATTGGGGTCCCACCGAAGTTTGCGACCAGCCTACCAAGACCCTGAAACTCGAATCCAAGGCTAAATAACAAGGCTTGGTATTAAACTAAGCGGGAAGCCCGAAACTCAAAGACGATGAAACACTTAGCGACATTTGTTCAGATGGGTTGCCTGCTCGTGGCCGCCAGCCTGGGGTTCGCGGCCTGCCAGGGTGCGGCAGGCCGTGAAAGGGTCAGGCAGGCGGCCTGGCGCAAAGCCATCAAAGCGCAAATCTACAGCGATTATCAGGGCATGTACCGCCAGCCCACAGGCGTAGCTTTCAAGTATCCCTATATTGCGCCAGGCAGCCGTCAGTACGCCACCGTGCTTTGGGATTGGGACTCGTGGTGGGCCGACGTGGCTTTGCGCCAGATTTTGGCTGACTGCACGGGAGAGGCCGAGCGTAGCGAGGCCTTGGTCTACGAACAAGGCTGCGTGCTCAATTACCTGGCCTACACTTCGCCCGAAGACGGTTACATGCCCATGGTCATCGATGGAGAAAGCCATCCCGACTTGATGAAACCCGCCGACATCTATGCCACCAACATGCACAAGCCTTGCTTGGCGCAGCATGCCGCACTGCTCATCAAGCAGAACAAAGGCGATGCCGAATGGTTGCGGGAACTGTTTCCTCGTCTACAGGCCTTTATCGGCAATTATCACCAGCATCACCGGCATCAGGCCAGCGGCCTTTACTATTGGCAAGACGATTTGGCCATCGGTGTCGACAACGACCCTTCCACCTTTTTCCGTCCTAAGAAGAGTTCCGCATCCATCTACCTTAACTGCATGATGTACAAAGAATTGCAAGCCATGCAGTACATTGCGGGACAATTGGGCCTGCAACCAGCCGTTGCACAATACCAAAGCTGGGCCCAAGAGTTGCTGGCTTCGGTGCGGCAACACTGCTGGGACGAGAAAGACGGCACTTATTACTCGGCCGACCTCAACCTGTTGCCTTACACTGGCGAAGCCGGCATCGTTTTCGGCAAGCCCTTCGTGCTGCATGAGGGTGCTCCGCGTGACTATCCCTGCCTTATCCAGCGGCTGGGGTCTTGGTCGGGCTTCATGGCCCTTTGGGCCGGCATCGCCACCCCGGAGCAGGCACAACGCATGGTTCGCGAGAACCTGTTGGACGAACGCACTTTCTGGGCTCCCTATGGTGTGCGCACGCTCTCGAAACTGGAAAAGATGTACAATCTGAAACCCACACACAACCCGTCCAACTGGCAAGGTCCCGTCTGGGGGATTTCCAATTACATCGTCTGGAGCGGATTGCTCAACTACGGCTTTGAAAAAGAAGCAAAGCTGTTGGCTGAAAAGTGCATACGTCTTTATGGACAAGACTTGGAAACCGACGGTTGCCTGCACGAATACTATCATCCCGAAACTGGAGATGGCCTCATCAATCCAGGCTTTCAAAACTGGAATTATCTTGTCATCAACATGATTGCCTGGATAGAAGGCCGCGAACGGATACAAGAGTTTTAAGAAGCTGCTGCTGACTGTGAAAATAGCCGCTGCAAAAAAGACGTTTTTTAGCAAAATTTAAACTTGATTATCCGCAGATAAAAAACGACATTTGCGGCTTAATATTATTTCTAATACATCAACGCGTTTCTATGGAACCTATTGTAGATTTGCCATTGTGGAGCCTGATTCCCTTTGTGCTCATGCTGCTGACCATCGCCATCGCACCGCTTTTCGCCGATGCATGGTGGGGCAAGAACGTCAACAAGCTTTACGTATCGCTCATTCTGGGCATTCCCACCGCCATCTACCTTATCTGTGTAGGTCTGGGCGTGAATTTGGAACACCAGATACTGTACGATTACCTGCCTTTCATCATTTTGCTGGCCTCGCTTTTTGTGGTAACGGGCGGCATTCACATGCAAGGCAACCTCTATGCACGGCCCTCGACCAACACGGCCATTCTGGCCATCGGTTATGTACTGGCCTCCCTTACAGGAACCACCGGTGCGGCCATGCTGCTTATCCGTCCCCTGCTCGCCACCAATAAAGAACGGAAATACACCACCCACACGGTATTGTTCTTTATCGCGGCCGTAGCCAACTGCGGCGGTCTGCTTACCCCGCTGGGCGATCCCCCACTTTTCCTACTGTTCCTGCGCGGCGCAAGCTTCACCTGGTTTTTGAACCTCTTCCCCGCATGGCTGCTGGTGGGCGTTCTGCTGCTTACCACCTACTACATTCTCGACAGTTATTGGTTCAAACGCGAAAGCCTTACCCGTCTGAAGTCGGATGCCAGAAGCCAAGAGCCTATCCGTATCAAGGGAGATGTCAACTTCTTGTTCCTCTTCCTTATCATCTTGACGGTTGCCTTTGTCAATGCGGGTTATATCCCTGCCATGGGCGAAGAAGACGCTCCTATCTTGATAAAATATCTGCGTGAAATCGCCCTGTGCGTCATCATTGCCTTGTCTCTGATGTTTACCCACCGTCAGGTGCGTATCGACAACAACTTTACTTGGAACCCCATTATTGAGGTGGCCGTGGTTTTCCTGGGTATTTTCATCACCATGACACCCGCTATGCTTTACCTCAAGGGACATGCCGCCAGCTTGGGTTTGACAGAGCCTTGGCAATTCTTCTATTCTGCCGGTATGCTCAGCTCGGTACTCGACAATGCCCCGACGGCCCTTGCCTTCCATGGTGTAGCCAGCGGTCTGGTAGCCAGCGGTGCTGCAGCTGCCGAAGTGGCCGGCATTCCCGAAGTCTTGCTCAAGGCCATCGCCTTGGGTTCTGTGATGTTCGGTGCCATGACCTATATCGGCAACGGCCCCAACTTTATGGTAAAGGCCATTGCTGAAGAGAGCGGTTTCCGTATGCCCAGTTTCTTCGGTTACATCTGGAAATTCTCGCTCAGAGTATTGCTGCCCATCTACGTACTTGTACAACTGATATTCTTCTTCTTTTAAACGATGAGTGAAATCGCATCCATGGGCTATCGGGTACAAGAGTACCACGGCCCGGTAAAAAGATATTGCCAGACGATGGATCTGAAAGACGACCCCGAACTGATTAAGGAATACGTCAAGCGTCACAGCGAGGCTTTTGCCTGGCCCGAGATTCGCGAAGGCATCCGTCAGGTGGGTATTCTTGAGATGGAGATTTACATCCTTGGCAACCGACTGTTCATGATAGTGGAAACCCCGCTCGACTTCGATTGGGACAGCGCCATGGCCAAGCTGGCCACTTTGCCCCGCCAGGCCGAATGGGAAGACTATATGGCCAACTTTCAGGATACGCAACCCGGCCTTTCTTCTGCCGAGAAGTGGCAGTTGATGGACCGTATGTTCTATCTGTATAAATGAGAAGGTTGGCGGTGCTGGCGTTGCTGCTGGCCGCCTGCTTGCAGGCGGCCAGCAGCAACGTGCTCCTCGGCCCGTCGGCCCGGATTTCGCTGCTCACCTGCGCCAGCGGCCAGGAAATCTGGACGCACTACGGCCACACGGCCATCCGCGTGGAAGACCCCGACCGGCACCTCGACCTTTGCTTCAACTACGGACTGTTCCGTTTCGACACGCCCAACTTTATCGGACGTTTCATCAGCGGACAAACCGACTATATGCTGGGCTATTGTCGCTCGGCATCTTTCATCGAGGAATACCGCCAAGAGCAACGCAGCATCACCCAACAGACGCTCAATCTTAGTCCACAGGAGCGACAAGCCCTTTGGCAAGCCCTGCAGGAAAACGCCAAGAAGGAGAACCGTACCTACCGCTACAATTTCTTCTACGACAACTGTGCCACCCGTGCCCGCCACATCATCGAAAACAACATCGACGGACAAGTGCGCTATGACAGTGTGGTCCTCTACCCCAGCCTGCGCGCATCGCTCAAGCACTACACCGCCACGCACCCTTGGGCCGATTTCGGCATCTCGCTGCTGATAGCTTCCGAGGCCGACCGTCCCGCCAATTTCGAGGCGCTGCTCTACGCACCGGGCGAAATGCAGATTGCTTTTCAAACGGCCGTCATACAAAAAGGCGACAGCGTCCGTCCCTTGGTGGCCGACTGCCACCAAGTGCTCGATTTTCAAGGCTCGGAAACGGCCAGCAGCCTTAATGAGAATTATCCTAAAAACGAAGTATTCGACATCGTCATGTTGCTGTCGGCCGCAGCACTGGCCCTCAATCTGGTTTTGATAGCCTGGGAAAGCCGTCGGCGCAAACGCCTCTATCCGGCAGATATACTGCTCTATGCCCTTGCCGGTCTGGCGGGCATTGTTCTGGTGTACTTGGCATTGTTCTCCGAGCATCCCGCCGTACACTGCAACTGGCTGATACTGTGGTTGCATCCGCTACAGTTACTTTATGCGCTGGCACTCTGCATTCCCGCCGTCCGCCGTCAAAAGTGGACAGCCGTCTACCCCAAAATCAACAGCTGGCTCTGCCTTGTCATGCTTATTGGTGCCATCGCGGCTCCGCAAGCCATCCATCCGGCTATCTGGCCGCTGGTAGCCATCTTCGTACTGCGTCAACTGCTTTTGAAAACCCGATAACCATGTTTCCACGCAAGACTCCACATTGGCTTAGCCTGCTTATCGCGCTGACATGGCTTAGTGGCTTGACGGCCGCCGAGAAAAGCAAGTTGCCCTATCCCAAGCTGGTGGTGGGCATCCACATCGACCAACTGGAAAGCGAATACCTGCACTGGTTCATGGACGCTTTCTGCGAAGACGGCTTCAAGAAACTGTTGAGCGAAGGCAGTGTGTTCCCGCAAACGGCCTATCAACTGGCCACCAAGGACGACGCCGCTACCGTTGCCAGTATGGTCTGCGCCTGCCCGCCGCGCTATCACGGCATCATCGCACAGCGCTACTACGACCGCAAACAACACAATCTGGCCTCTATCGTGGCCGATGCCAATTATCTGGGCAACTACACCAACGAACGGTATTCTCCCCTGAATGTCCAGACCACCAACATCGCCGATGAGCTGAAACTGGCCACCAACAACCGAGCCAAGGTTTATTCCATCGGTATACAAGCCGAAAGCTGCATCGTCTCGGCCGGACATCATGCCGATGGTGTCTACTGGCGCGACAACCAAAGCGGACTGTGGTGCAGCAGCACCTATTACCCGGCCATGCCTCGCTGGGTAGAAAACATCAACGATTTCCAGTTGCGCGACCAAGCTTTCGAAAAGATGGTATGGCAACCGAAATATGCCCTGAGCAAGTACCAGAACATGCCTCACCAGAAAGCCTCGCTCATCTTTCAGTATTCTCTGGCCAATATTGCCGGCCTTACCGAAAGGGTGAAACTCTACAAGCAGAGTCCTTTGGCCAACGAGGACCTTTGCCGGCTGGCCATAGAGCTTATCGGTATTGAGCATCTGGGACAGGATGAGGTGCCGGACTTGCTGAACTTGCACTTCCAACTGGCTTATCCCAAGAACGGCAACCAAGCCGTCAACAGCATCGAAATTCAGGATTTCTACTACCGACTGGACGAATCCATCGCCACCTTGCTCCAAGAGCTCGACAAAAAAGTGGGCATGGAGAACGTGCTTGTCTACCTGGTGGGCACGGGCGAAAGCAGCTTTCCCGTCGATGAGGATGCCGGCAGTTTCTATCCCGACCGCTGTGCCAGCCTGCTCAACCTTTATCTGGGTGCCAAGTATGGTCGCGAAGCTTGGATAGAAGGCTACAGCGATACGCAGATTTATCTCGACCGCGCACTCATTCAAACCAAAGGTCTCGACTATGGTAGCGTCAGCCGCGATGCAGCACTTTTTCTGACCGAAGTTGAGGGTGTGGAACAAGTTTTCCTGGCCCAGGATTTCAATCTGCAGAACCATCTGGACGATTATTTCCAAAACAGCCATTATGCCAACCGTTCGGGCGACTTGACACTACGCCTGCAACAGGGCCGCAATATCGAGTGGAAAGATTATCCGCAGTACAACAGGCAGTTGCGTTACAACAAAGAGCATACGCTGCTGGTTTTCTACGGCCACAACACACTCTGCCAGACGCTTTATACCGAGCCTGTCATTTTCGATTTGGCCCCCACCGTCTGCCATAGTCTTTACATTCGTCCACCCACAGCCAACAAGGGACGCATTTTACCCATTTTTGTGCGGCATTGACGGCTTTTTTCCGTATGTTTGCACTTTGGCTCTATCAAGGGCCATTATCATCTCACGTCAATAACATTATCGTATATCATTATGGGATTCAACGACTTCCTTACCAAATTGTTTGGTAACAAATCACAAAGAGACCTTAAAGAAATCAACCCCTATGTGGAAAAAATAAAGGCGGCCTACCCGGCCATACATGCTTTGGATAACGACGCACTGCGTGCCCTTACCCAGGAAATCCGCCAGCAGGTACTGAACTGCACCAGCCAGCAGCAAGCCGAGATTGACAAATTGAAAGCCGGCATCGAGGAGCTGGACTTGATAGAAAGAGAAAAAGTCTACGCCGAAATCGACAAGATAGACAAGCAGATAGCCGAGCGCGTGGAAAAAGAGCTCACGGACGTGCTGCCGCAGGTTTTCGCCATCGTCAAGGAGACGGCTAGGCGCTTTGTCGAGAACGAAACAGTTGTGGTAACCGCCAACGATTTCGACCGTACCCTGGCCACCAAACACGACTTCGTGCACATCGAGGGCGACCAGGCCGTATACCAGAATCACTGGATGGCCGGCGGCAACGAAATCACCTGGGATATGGTGCATTACGATGTTCAGCTCTTCGGCGGCGTGGTACTGCATCAGGGCAAGATTGCAGAAATGGCCACCGGCGAAGGCAAGACCCTGGTGGCTACCCTGCCCGTTTTCCTCAACGCCCTTTCGGGACGCGGCGTACACGTGGTTACCGTCAACGACTACCTGGCCAAGCGTGACTCCGAGTGGATGGGGCCGCTGTACATGTTCCACGGACTTTCGGTAGACTGCATCGACAAGCATCGTCCCAACTCCGAAGAACGTCGTCAGGCTTATCTGGCCGATATCACCTTCGGTACCAACAACGAGTTCGGTTTCGACTATCTGCGCGACAACATGGCCAGCAGCCCGCTCGACCTGGTGCAGCGCAAACATAACTACGCCATCGTCGACGAGGTGGACTCAGTGCTTATCGACGATGCCCGTACGCCGCTGATTATTTCCGGCCCCGTGCCCAAGGGCGAAGACCAACTCTTTGAAGAACTGCGTCCCAAGGTGGAGCGTCTGGTAGGCATCCAACGCGATATGGCCACCAAACTGTTGGCCGAAGCCAAGAAGAAAATGGCCAGCGAAGACCCCAAGGAACACGAAGAAGGTTCGCTGCTGCTCTACCGCGCCCACAAGGCTATGCCCAAGAGCAAGGCCCTGATCAAGTTTCTGAGCGAACAAGGCGTCAAAGCCAGCATGCAGAAGACCGAAGACTTCTATATGCAAAACAACAACCAGGAGATGCACATCGTTACCGACCCGCTCTACTTTGTCATCGATGAGAAGAACAACACCATTGAGCTGACCGACAAGGGTATCGACTGCATCACCGGCGATACGGAAGACAGCCAATTCTTCGTGCTGCCCGACATTGCCGCCCAGCTGGCCGAACTCGAGAACGAGCCTTTGAACGACGACGAGAAGCTGGCCAAGAAAGACGACCTCATCAACAACTACGCCATCAAGTCGGAGCGTATCCATACCATCACACAGTTGCTCAAGGCTTACTGCCTCTTCGACCGCGACGACGAATACGTGGTTATCGACAACCAAGTGAAGATCGTGGACGAACAGACTGGCCGTATTATGGAAGGCCGCCGCTACTCCGACGGTCTGCACCAGGCCATCGAAGCCAAGGAGAGGGTCAAGGTGGAAGCCGCCACGCAGACCTTCGCCACCATCACCCTGCAGAACTATTTCCGTATGTATCACAAGCTGGCCGGTATGACCGGTACGGCCGAAACGGAAGCCGGCGAATTCTGGAACATCTACAAGCTGGACGTGGTGGTTATTCCCACCAACAAGCCCATTGCCCGTGTCGATATGGATGACCGTCTATACAAGACCAAGCGCGAGAAATACAAGGCCGTCATCGACGAAATACAGCGACTGGTTCAAGAAGGTCGCCCGGTACTGGTCGGTACCACTTCGGTAGAAATTTCCGAGTTGCTGAGCCGTATGCTCAGCCAGCGCAAGATTCCGCACAACGTACTGAATGCCAAGCTGCACCAGCGCGAGGCCGAAATTGTGGCCAACGCGGGCCAGAAGGGAACGGTTACCATCGCCACCAACATGGCCGGCCGTGGTACCGACATCAAGCTGAGTCCCGAAGTGAAAGCTGCCGGCGGTTTGGCCATTATCGGTACCGAACGTCACGAATCACGCCGTGTAGACCGTCAGTTGCGTGGCCGTGCGGGACGTCAGGGCGACCCGGGTTCGTCGGTGTTCTATGTATCGCTCGAAGACGATTTGATGCGTCTTTTCGGTTCGGAACGTATTACCGCCATTATGGACCGCATGGGCTTGCAGGAAGGCGAAATGATTGAGAACTCCATGATTTCCAAGGCCATCGAAAGGGCCCAGAAGAAGGTGGAAGAGAACAACTTCGGTATCCGTAAGCGTCTGCTGGAATACGACGATGTGATGAACAACCAGCGCGAAGTCATCTACACCAAGCGCCGCCACGCCGTTATGGGCGAACGTCTGGGTATGGAAATCGCCAACACTGCCTACGACACCATCAAGGCGCTGGTCGAGGAAGCCGACAACACGAAAGATTTCGAAGGCCTGCGCCTGAACATGCTCAAGTACTTCTCTATCGAAATGCCTTTCGATGCCGCCACTTTCGGCCGTCAGAAGCTTGAAGAAAGCATTGATGCCTTGACGGATGCCGCCCTGGAATACTACAGCCGCAAGACCGAAAAGATGGCTCAGACGGCCAACCCGGTTATCCAACAGGTTTACGAACATCAAGGCGCCCGCTACGAGAACATCGTGGTGCCCATTACCGACGGCAAGCGCACCTACCAAATTCCCTGCAATCTGAAGGCCGCCGCCGAAAGCCAGAGCAAAGAAGTGGTGAAATCTTTCGAAAAGGCCATCCTGCTCTACACGCTCGACGAGGCTTGGAAGGAGAACCTGCGCGAAATGGACGAACTGCGCCAGTCGGTACAGAATGCCAGCTACGAACAGAAAGACCCGCTGCTCATCTACAAGCTTGAGTCGTACAACCTCTTCAGCAAGATGGTTGACAGCATGAACAAGAAGAGTATCTCCATTCTGATGCGCGGACAGATTCCCATGCAAGAGCCCTCGAATGTGCGTCAGGCACAGACCCAGCGCCGCAGCGACTACAGCCAGCTGCGCACCCAAAAGGACGAGTTCCGCCGTGGTGGCGGCAATGGCCAGGCTCCCCAAAAGGAAGAGCAGCATCTCTCGCCCGTGCGCGTGGAACAGAAGATAGGCCGTAACGACCCCTGTCCCTGCGGCAGTGGCAAAAAATACAAGAACTGTCACGGCAAAGGCTTGTAAGCTTTTCGCAAAGCCCACCCGAACCCACCAAGCCAACCCAAGCGGCTGACCTAAGGCTAGCTTCGTAACGAAAAAATCGGCAATAAACTTGTGTTATTGCCGATTTTTCATTGTCTTTTGCGTGTAATCTGACATCCCGTTTACATACAAAGCGTTTGAAGATGTAGCCTTCCCTAAAAGTAATTCTTTTACTTAACGCTTAAGGACTGTTATCTCACTATAACCTTCTTCCCGCCATGAATATATATGCCCTTTTGCTGTGGCTTGGTTGGCAGCTTCAATCCGCTAATAGTCCACCAATCCTTGGAGTCTTCTGCAGAAATATCCACTTCGTCTATTCCTAATGGATCAGGTTCAACAACGACAATGCCATTCTCATAAAACATTTCGTAGTTGTCGGCTTCCGCACCGCTGACGGTCACCGCATACTCGCCGGGAGCACTGGCAACAGTCGCCTCCGTTGTTATTGTCGGTTTCTTGGTCAGCACATCTTCTGTCTCATCATTCTTGAAGCCAGAGTAACTTGCAGCGAACTGGGGCATAGCGTCACCTTGTTTCTTGGTATAGTTACCGGCGGAGATGGTCAGCGGTGCTTTGGTAACAGTAAGCGTTCCTGCAACATAGGTCACGTTGTTGAACAGACAACGTCAGAGCCCACGCTGGATATGATAAGCATCATCGTGACGAAATTTAAAGAATCGTCACGGACTGGCAAATCACACCAATGGGGCATCTACCGTTGCTGTGTTCAAGACTTGAAAAAATGAATTTGCTAGATTCCGATTCGTCAAGAACAGAGCGTCAAGTAAACGCCTTTTTTTGTTATGTCAGTAGCAAATATATAGTGCTTGGTTAATAAATGCAAATCAAAGTGCGAAAAAAGACGAAAAGTGTGCGGATTATTTCTTGGATTTGAATATTTTAGCGCGAATTATTTCTCGGATTTGAATATTTTCGTCACCTTTGCACCTAAGAATTAAACATTTACGATGATGCAGGAATATATTAAGAGAAATATTGACG
>CAYRHC010000014.1:0-10784 GCA_964423935.1 uncultured Bacteroidales bacterium
AAGGGTCGCCAATCATGCCGGTGGCTCCTCCAATCAAGGCCAGGGGCTTGTGACCGCAACGCTGGAAATGGCGCAGCATCATCACACCGCAAAGGTGCCCGATATGCAATGAGTCTGCAGTCGGATCGATGCCGACATAGGCTGTGGTCATTTCTTTTTTGAGCTGCTCTTCCGTGCCGGGCATCATGTCGTGAATCATGCCGCGCCAGCGGAGTTCTTCAATAAAATCCATCGTAGTAATTGCTTTTTTAATCATTATTAAACAAGGCTGCAAAATTAAAGAAATTTATCATAAGTAGTTTTGCTTTCGATAAAGCTTGTGTTATTTTTGCGCTGAACAAAAAATTTTCCCACTATGAAATCGCTTAATGGATGTGTGTTGCTATTTGCCTCAAAATTAGCGCAAGTGGCACCTCAAATTAAAGAATCTTTGGAAGACATGGCTGTGGACTTTGAGTACACTAACAACACGCAGAAAGCAATGGATTATGTGCTCGAAGAACAACCCTGTCTGGCTATTTTCGACACGGAAGCTGACGATGCCCGTGCTCAGGAACTCTGCAGGAAACTCAAGAAAAACAAAGAGTCTTTGCCCCTGCATATTTTCTTCTTGCTGGACGATAATAAAAATTTCGAATTGCAATGGACTTGGTTCGATTGCGGCGTTGACGAATTTGGCACCCGCGATACCAACCAATTGCTGATTATGCAGCGTATCAAGAATATTATCCGTCCCTATTGTGGCAGAATCAAGACGGTGCCCGGCAAGGGTTTCATCGTCGACCGTGAGCGCTACTCGGTCTTTGTTGACGGCAAGCAAGTGTCTTTGCCCCGCAAGGAATTCGAACTGCTGACGCTGCTCTCGTCACGTCCCGAAAAGGTTTTCACCCGCGAAGACATCTTCCGCCTGGTTTGGGGCAACCGTCTGGTGGTGGGCGACCGTACGATTGATGTCCATATCCGGAAAATCCGCGAGAAGATAGGCGACGAATACATCGTCACCGTCAAGGGCGTAGGCTACAAATTCGTTGAGAAACCGCGCGGATAGGCCTTTGCAAAACTGAGAGAATCGAGCTATACCTTATTTATATAGCGCGTAAAACTGGCTAAAGTTCGGCAAGTAGCCGTTCTATAACTTCTGGAAAGTGTGCG
Source organism: uncultured Bacteroidales bacterium (assembly GCA_964423935.1). Lineage (GTDB taxonomy): Bacteria > Bacteroidota > Bacteroidia > Bacteroidales > UBA1402 > UBA1757. The sequence continues at coordinate 1,153 of CAYRHC010000014.1, forward strand.
TATTCCAATGCGTGCACTTTTTTTGCGACCTCATGAAAATCGTCGCCGGGCAGCACGGGACACTTGGCCTGAAAAACAATGTCGCCGCTGTCGTAGAACTCGTTGACGTAATGGATGGTAATGCCCGACTCTTTTTCACCGGCTTCCACGACGGCCTGATGAACGCGGTCGCCGTACATGCCTTTGCCGCCGAACTTGGGCAGCAGGGCCGGATGAATATTGACAATGGCTTTGGGGTAGGCCTCGATGAAGGCTTGAGGAACCTTCCACAGAAAGCCCGCCAGCACGATGAAGTCGATATTCAAGGCTTGCAGTTTGGCCAGCAGGCGGCCGCTCTCGAAATCTTCGCGTGAGAAACATTCGCAGGGAACCTGCAATTTCTTGGCCCGTTCAAAGACGTAGGCCTTGGGATTGTTGCAAAGTATGATGGGGAATTCGGTTTCCATTGCGTTTTCACCCTGCTTGTTGCTGAAATATTCGATGATATTCTCGGCATTTGAACCGGAGCCTGAGGCGAAAATGGCTACGCGATGCTTTTTTGACATCTTTGTAAGGATTTGAATATTAAACACTTGTGTTTTGTGTTGCGGCTTTTGCGCAATTTTTTCAGTGCAAAAGTAGCATATATTTGATTTTTGTGGATAACTTTGCCGCGTTTTTTGACGTAGAAAAAAATCATTTATTAACTAAAGAAAATTATTATGTCTGAAGCTGAAATTACACAGAAAGTATCCGCCATCATCGCTGAAAAGCTGGGCGTAGAGCTTTCACAAGTTACCCCCGAAGCTAGTTTCACCAACGACTTGGGAGCCGATTCTCTTGATACCGTTGAGATGATCATGAGTTTTGAATCAGAATTTGGCATTAGCATTCCCGATGAAGATGCAGAGAAGATTTCTGTAGTTAAGGATGCAATCGATTACATTACAAAGGCTTTAGCTTAATTAATTAATTTTTTAGATACTCTGGCCGTTGATGGCTCCGGGTTTCGAGAACAAATTATGAAATTAAGAAGAGTAGTCGTAACAGGTCTTGGTGCAATTACCCCTATTGGAAAATCAGTTCCCGAGTTTTGGGATTCGCTGATTAAGGGCGTAAGCGGAGCAGGACCTGTTACTCATTTTGACCCCTCCAATCACAAGACGCAGTTCGCTTGTGAAATCAAAGAATATAACCCCCTGGACTATTTCGAACGTAAGGAAGCATCCAAGTATTCCATGTTCGAACAGTACGCCTTGATTTCTGCCAAGGAAGCCGTCGAAGACGCCGCTTTCGACTTGCAGAGCGAAGATCTTAATCGTTTCGGCGTTATCTGGGGCAGTGGCGAAGGCGGAGTGGATACCTTCGAGGAAGATGTGCGCAAGCACTATGTAGACGACAGCGGCGCTATGCGATATAGTCCCTTCTTCGTTCCCAAGGTTATCACCGATATGCCTGCCGGGTATATTTCCATCAAATATGGTTTTTCCGGTCCTAACTATGGCACGGTTTCGGCTTGTGCTTCTTCCAATACGGCTGCCGCATCTGCCATCGATCTTATCCGTTTGGGCAAGGCCGATGTAATGATAGCCGGCGGTTCCGAAGGTGCCATTACTTCTGCCGGTATGGGTGGCTTCAATGCTATGCGCGCCCTTTCGACTCGCAACGACAGCCCCGCAACGGCCAGCCGTCCCTTCTCTGCCAGCCGCGATGGCTTTGTGTTGGGTGAAGGCGCCGGTTGCCTGGTCTTGGAGGAGCTCGAGCACGCTTTGGCCCGCGGTGCCAAAATTTATGCTGAAGTGGTGGGCAGTGGTCTGTCGGCCGATGCTTACCACATGACGGCGCCTCATCCCGAAGGCTTGGGTGCCAAGCGTGTTATGGAGCTGGCTTTGGAAGAAATGAACGTGTCCAAAGACGAAGTGGATTACATCAACGCACACGGTACGTCTACCCATCCCGGTGACATTGCCGAGGTGAAGGCCATCAAGGCCGCCTTTGGTGACAGAGCTTACCAGATAAGCATCAGTTCCACCAAATCGATGACGGGACATTTGCTGGGTGCGGCCGGTGCCGTTGAATCGGTTGCCACCGTCTTGGCTATCAAGAACGGTATCGTTCCTCCCACCATCAATCACGAAGAAGGTGACGAAGATCCCGAAATCGACTATCGTCTGGATTTTACCTTCAACAAAGCTGTTAAAAAAGATATCCGTGTGGCCTTGTCCAATACTTTCGGTTTTGGCGGTCATAACGCATGCATAGCCTTCAGAAAATGGCAGGGCTAGGATTGTCTTTTATCCGCAGACAGCGTTTGTATTTTTCTCTGAGAAAGATTTTAGGCTTTTGGCCAAGGCATATAGCTTATTACGAGCTTGCCTTGCGCCACAAGTCTTTGTCTTTACATAAAGCGGACGGTTCCTTGCAGAACAACGAGCGGCTCGAATTTTTGGGCGACTCCATCCTCGATGCTCTGGTGGCCGATGCTCTCTATCGACATTTTTCCAACGAGGAAGAAGGTTTCCTTACCACTACGCGCTCCAAAATCGTCAAGCGTGACAGCCTGAACCATCTGTCCGTCAGCTTGGGGCTCGACCGCATGACCATGATGGCCAATCATACCAATTCTTTGCGAAGCGATGTTTACGGCAACACCCTCGAAGCGCTCTTCGGTGCCATCTACCTAGACCGAGGCTTTGGCTATTGCCGCCGTTTCCTGGAGCGGAAAATTCTGGGAACGCTGCTCGATATCGATGAGGTGGCCAAGTCGGTATGCAATTACAAATCGCTGGTGCTGGAATGGTGCCAGCAGCGCCGTTACGAGTTGAATTTTTCTACCATGGAAGCACATCTTCCCTCCGAAGGCGATGCACATACGCCCAGTTTCGACTGTGAAGTCTTGATTCAAGGTCGTTCTGTGGCCAGTTCGCAAGGCTATTCCAAGAAGAACGCGCAGCAAAAGGCTTCCAAAATGGTCTGGGCAAAAATCCAAGCAGGCGAATTGGAATAATTGTGTAGGAACTGGGTTTTTGCCAAGCTTTCATTATCTTTGCAGGAATCTTCGCCTCGCGGAAACTCCATTATATTGAGGGTATTATGCCGACCAACTTTCTGACACCGTTTTTCTCGATGTGCAACAAAGACCGTCTGGACGAATTCCAGGAGGCCAAGGCTATGCCGTTCGAAGCCCAGCACGAGCAGCTTTTCGACAATTTGAGCGAAGCTGCCAATACCCTTATGGGCAAACATTACCGTTTTCTGAATATCCATAGCTACGAAGATTTCCGTCAGTGTCTGCCCTTGCAGCGCTATAAAGACTTGCAACCCTATGTCCACCGTATGATGGCGGGCGAATCCAACCTTATCTGGCCGGGTTCATGCAAGTATTTCCTGCCTGCCGGCAACGACGGGACTGAGTCGCATTTGCTGCCCCTTACGCGCGATGCTTTGATAGACAATTTTTTTGTGGGTATCAACGATGCCGGTTCCATGTACTTGCAGTCGAAAGGTGAGAGCTGCCGCCTCTATGATGGCTTTTCTCTTTGGATCGGTGCCGACCGGCGCGATCAGGTGTACCGCAATCTGTCGAGTGTGCTGGTCAAAGAGTCCCCTTTCCCGCAAAGTATGTTCATACGCCCGCTCCTGCCCATAAACAAACCAACGCAACAGGCCGAGCTAGAAGCTCTCTTTCACGAGGCGGAAACTTATCCTGTCAGCAATATCCAAGGCCGTCCGCACCGCTATGCCGAATTCTTGAACTATGCCGAAAAAAAGACGGGCAAGCAGGGCATTCGCAATATTCTGCCGCAGGTGGAAGTCTTTTTTCACAGGGGCAAACCTATGCGAGAACAGCTGCTTAATCCACCGGTACAGGACATCGCCTATCATGCATCTTTCTGTACGCCCGAAGGCTTTTTCGCCTTACAGGATAAACCAGGTGACCCTGATATGCTTCTGCTGACCGATGCCGGCATTTTCTACGAATTCATCGCGGAAGACGCTGCATTCAGCCCGGAAAATGTCATCCCTTTGGAAGAAGTCAAAGCCGAGGTCCCCTATAGGATGATACTCAGCACTCGCGCGGGTCTGTGGCGCTATTTGAGCGAAGGACCGGCCGTGATATTCACTTCAACGCAACCTTATAAACTTTACATAAAATGAAACAGGAACTGCTTATATACAATACCTTGACCCGAACCAAGGAACTGTTCAAGCCTTTGCATGAAAACCACGTAGGCATGTACGTCTGCGGCCCCACGGTTTATGGTGATGCCCACTTGGGACATGCCCGTCCGGCCATCACCTTCGATATCTTGTTCCGCTATCTGCAACAGCTTGGCTACAAGGTTCGCTATGTGCGCAACATTACCGATGTGGGTCATTTGGAACACGATGCGGACGAAGGCGAGGACAAGATTGCCAAGAAGGCCCGCTTGGAACAGCTGGAACCCATGGAAGTGGTGCAATATTATTTGAACCGCTATCATCAGGCGATGGAAGCTTTGAACGTGCTGCCGCCAAGTATCGAACCGCATGCCTCCGGTCACATTATCGAGCAGATACAGCTGGTAAAGGATATTCTGGACCACGGTTTTGCCTACGAAAGCCAGGGCTCGGTGTATTTCGATGTTGTCAAATACAATCAGCAATATCATTACGGCAAACTCTCCGGCCGCAATTTGGAGGATGTCATCAACACTAGCCGCGATAACTTGGACGGACAGTCCGAGAAGCATAATCCGGTAGATTTCGCTTTGTGGAAAAAAGCCCAGCCCGAACATATCATGCGCTGGCCATCTCCTTGGAGCGACGGTTTCCCCGGCTGGCACTGCGAATGCACGGCCATGGGTAAGAAATATCTGGGTGACACTTTCGACATTCACGGTGGCGGCATGGACCTCATCTTCCCGCATCACGAGTGTGAGATTGCGCAGGCAGTGGCTTCGCAAGGCAAGGAAATGGTGCATTATTGGATGCACAATAACATGATAACCATCAACGGACAGAAGATGGGCAAGAGTTTGGGCAACTTCATCACGCTCGACCAGTTCTTCAAGGGCGAACACGAATTGCTCACGCAGGCCTACGCACCTATGACCATACGCTTCTTTATCTTGCAGGCCCACTACCGCAGTACGGTCGATTTCAGCAACGAGGCGTTGCAATCGTCCGAAAAGGGCTTGGAAAGATTGATGGACAGCTACCAACGTCTACAGATGTTGCAGGCGTCGGAGCAGTCTTCGTCGGACGAGGCCAAGACGTTGCGCCAGCGCTGTTTCGATGCTATGAACGACGACTTGAACACGCCCATTGTCATCTCGCATCTGTTCGACGCGGGTCGCTTTATCAACAGCGTGTACGACGGCAAAGCCAGCATTTCGGCTCAAGATTTGACCGAACTGAAGGATGTGTTCAAGCTGTTTGTGGAAGATATCATGGGCTTGAAACCCGCCGGTGCGGCTACGGAAGAGAATCCCAAGAAGGAGGCGGCTTTCCGCGCTGTAGTTGATATGTTACTCCAAATGAGAATGGAGGCCAAGGCCAACAAAGATTGGGTCAAGGCCGATGAAATCCGCAATTCGCTTACCGCCTTGGGCTTTGAGATTAAAGACCGCAAGGATGGTTTCGAGTGGAAAATCTGAGCGATTTACTTTTTCTTCTTGGAATCGGTCTGGATGAGTTCTTTGGGTTTCTGCTCTTCGATGGGCAGTTCCCAAATGCTCCAGTTCTCCTGAATGGTCCAATTAGACCTTAACGTCAGCTTCTTGTTCAGGTACAGCACCTGCTCGGGCTGACGTTTCGTTTGGTAAGAACCAGTGGTCCAGACGAAGTCATCGTTGTTGTCGAGGATAAGGCGCAGGTAAAAGTCGCCGGCGGGCAGGTTCAGGCAGTCGGCCACCCCATTGATGACGGATTCGCGGTACACCAGTTCGTCTTTGCTATTGAGCAGTTCTACAAAGGCGGGCTGTCCTTGGTCGAGACCGACAATGTTGACAACCAACCGCGAGTAGGTCTTTTCGAATTTGGTCTTGAATTCAAATTTGGCCGCCGCATTGGTGATGGAATCGTACAAACAGCGGTAGGCTCCGGAGTCGAGACTAAGCATATAGTCTTGTCCGTAATCCCAGTCGTAGTAGAAGTGGTATTTGCGCGGGTTGTATTCATCCTGTTCCAGCTCGAATCCGCTAAGAGCTTGCCAGAGCGTGTCGACTTTCTGGTAGAGATGCCAAGCTTCCGTCGAATCGTGGGACACGGGACTTTCCCAAGTGAAGGTGGGTACTGCGTAGATTTCAATTTCCTTGCCCAGCTGGACGTTCATCTTGAAATGCCGGACTTCGGGTTGGGTCTTTTGTGTGCTGTCGGCGGGTTGCTCGTTGCGTTTGCGCTTGTTGACGGCCTTTTTGTTTTTGCTGTCGTCGGTGGCGGCTTTCGGCCGGTAGACAAAATTCACGGTATCGCGGGCGGCGGTCAGCGAGTCGTTGGAACCGGTCTTCAGGTAGTCAATCTGTAGGCGAATGGTGTCGAGTTTGATAAGGGCTGAATCCTTCACCCAATAGCAGAGACTGTCGTGGGTGGGGTTGTCTTCCAGAACGAACCAGTCGTTTTGCCAGTAGAGACTGTCTTGTCCTAAGGTACTGTCCGGGTTCAATACTCTCACTTGCGGCAGACTGTTGGCGCGATAGCTGAAAAAGAGCCTGAGCTGGTTGGCTTCTTTGCGTTCGCCCTTTACCAAATATTGACGGCCGAAGTCTTCGTTGAAATACATCAGCAACAGGTCGTCAGGCTTGAAACAGGTTGTCGGACGCATCACCACACTGTCGACCAGCCGCAAGGTGTCGCCCTTGGTCATGGCTTTCCAGATGGTGTCCGACTTGAGGCAGGGTTCGGCCCATGGCTTGACGGCCGAGTCGGGAAAAGCAATGCCTTCGCCCTTTTGGTCGAAACGGTAATCGCGGTTCTGGTCGCCCAGCGCGTAGATGTTGTAGGGGATGTCTTTCAGTCCACGAATGCAGAAATAACCCTGTTCGTCTGTCTGGGCGATGCGCAGGAATTTTTCCTTGATGAAGGTGCTGTCGTCGAGATTGGCGTGAGCGCCCACTACAACGCCTTGCTTGGGACTAAGAGTGGCGGCATCGAGTACATGCCCCGATACGCAAAGGCTGTCGATGCTGTCGCCGGTGGAGAAACTGAACAGATATTGCCCGTAAGGGTTGCTTTCGTTGTAATCGACGATGGCATCGGAAAAATCGATGGTGTAGGTGGTGTTGGGCATAAGGCTGTCCTTGAGTTCTACCACCACTTTCTTCATAACGGTGCTGACACTGGCCGGTTTTTTCTGCGGCGGCGAAACCACCACTTTCTCGCTGGCGTTCTGGACGCTCACCAATTCATCGAACTCTATCTCTATCTTGTTCTTGTTCCAGCCGGTGGCGTTGTTGTCGGGCTTGGATTTCATCAGCTTGGGCGGAGTCTCGTCCTTAGGGCCGCCCTGAGGCATGCCGATACTGGCGCAACCCGCTATACAGGCGCAGAGCAGCAAGGCGCAGATTCCAGTAATTTTCGACATCGACATAGGGACACTTTTCTTGCGAAGCGCAAATTTCGTGAAAACTTCCCTCAAATAAAAGGGATTTGCTTAACTTTGCATGAATTTTTTACACACAAAAAATAAGGATGAAAATTGCACTTGTAGGCTACGGAAAGATGGGCCATGAGATAGAAAAGATAGCTTTGCAACGAGGCCATGAAATAGTTTGTACCATCGATGTAGACACGCAGCACCTTTTCGATTCGCCGGCTTTCCGCTCGGCTGATATCGCCATTGAGTTTACGGGCCCTTCGACGGCCTTTAACAATTATCAGAAATGCTTCGCTGCCGGACTGCCGGTGGTGTCGGGAAGCACAGGCTGGCTCGATAGAATGCCCGAAATACGCAAGGCTTGCCAGGAAGAAGGCCGGACGTTTTTCTACGCTTCCAATTTTAGTCTGGGTATGAACATTTTCTTTGCCCTCAACAAGTTTCTGGCTGAAAAAATGAACGCCTTCGACCAGTACGATGTGAAGATGAAAGAAGTACATCACACGCAGAAACTGGATGCTCCCAGTGGCACGGCCATCACGCTGGCCCAAGACATCATCGCCCGTATCGCCCGCAAGACCAGGTGGGAGAACCGGGCTGTGGACGAGGGCGACACTATCGGCATTGCGTCGGAACGCATCGGCAACGAACCAGGCTATCACGAAGTGGTCTACGATTCGCCTGTCGATACCATTACCATTTCGCATAAAGTCAAGAGTCGTTCCTGCCTGGCTTACGGTGCCGTGCTGGCTGCCGAATTCACTTTGGGCAAAAAGGGCCTGCTCGGTATGGAAGATATGCTGGGTTTCTGATTCTCCACAAAATACGCAACAAGGATGATACAATTCAAGACAAGCCCCCGCCGCTGGATAGGTTTCGCCCTATGGACCATCGTGATGGTCCTGGTGGCTATATGGACGCGCAGCGCCTGGTTTTTGGTGGCAGTACCTTTCTTCTTCGATTTCTATGTTACCCGGCTGCTCCCCTGGTTTTTCTGGCGCAAATGGAAGAAGTCGTTCTGGCGCAGCCTGATGGACTGGGTCGATGCCATCGTTTTCGCTTTGGTGGCCGTATACTTCGTGTTCATCCTTTTCTTCCAGAATTATCAGATACCATCGTCATCCTTGGAGAAGAGCCTGCTGGTGGGCGATTTCCTGGTGGTGAACAAAGCTGCCTACGGTCCGCGTATGCCCATGACCCCGCTACATTTTCCCTTGGCGCAGCATACCATGCCGCTGGTGGGAGGCAAGTCTTACTTCGAGAAGCCCCAATGGCCCTACAAGCGTATTGCCGGTTTGGGAGACGTGCAACGCAAGGATATCGTGGTGTTCAATTTTCCTACGGGCGACACCGTGGCGCTGAAGATGCAGAACCCCGACTATTATACCATCTGTTATCAGCTGGAACAAGAACGCCATTTTTCGCACGCTCAGGCTGTGGCCTATGTGCACAATCATCCGCAGACTTTCGGTAAGGTGATATGGCGTCCGGTAGACCGCCGCGAGAACTATGTGAAACGCTGTGTGGGTCTGCCCGGTGACAGTTTGCAGATTATCGACAATGTGCTGTATGTGAACGGCGCCCTGCTGCCCGACGAACCCGGGGTGCAGTACAATTATTTCGCTCAGACCAAAGGCGGCTATATCTCTGAGCGTCAGTTCGAAGACTGGGGCATCAGCCGTGAAGACCGTATCCTGTTGCCCGAAAACAACATCCTGCCACAGCTGCTCGGTTTTCAGCCATCGGCCGATGGTAAAAATCTGCCCGTTTATCATTTTCCGCTTACCCGCGAGGCTTTGGCCAAAGTGCGCAAGGCTCCCAATATCCAAGCCGTCAAGATAGAGCCGGCTCTGGTCGGTGCTTATAGTTTGGGCGGCACGATGTTTCCCCTGCACGCTTCCAATACTTGGACGCGCGACAATTACGGACCTATTTGGATACCCGCCAAGGGTGCCACCATCGCGCTGAACGAAGCCAATGAAATTCTCTACGGGCGTGCCATCCGTGTATACGAAGGTCATCGTCTGGAAAAGAAGGACGGCCGCTACTTCTTGGACGGTGAACCCGCCGATAGCTA
>CAYRHC010000014.1:10794-14788 GCA_964423935.1 uncultured Bacteroidales bacterium
TGGATTATTACTGGATGATGGGCGACAATCGCCACAATTCCGCTGACTCACGTTGTTGGGGCTTCGTTCCCGAAGACCATATCGTGGGCCGTCCTGCCTTTGTATGGCTCTCTTTGAACAAAGACAAGTCCTGGGGACAGGGCAAAATCCGTTGGAACCGTTTCTTCAAGGCCGCCCGCTAGTCGTTATGTCCTTACCCAAGGTGTTGCTTTCCACGGCTTATCTGGCTCCGGTTTCCTACTATGCCTGCCTGCTGCACAGTCGGCAGGTGCTGGTGGAACAACACGAGCATTACCACAAGCAAAGTTTTCGTAACCGTTGCACCATAGTGGCGGCCAACGGAACGATGGATTTGAGCATTCCGGTAAAGGCGCTCAACGATCAGCCCGTGCGCGAAGTGCAAATCGACTATTCCAAACCTTGGCAGCGTCGACATTGGCTTAGCCTGGAGGCCGCTTATCGGTCTACGCCTTTCTTCGAGTATTGTCAAGACGATTTGAAGCCTTTTTTCCAGCGAGATGATATCCGATTTCTTTTCGATTTCAACGCGGCTTTGCAAGACTGCATCTGCTCTCTTCTCGGTTTTGCTCCCAAGTTGTGCTATACCGACACTTACCGTTTGCCGCAAGAAACGGATTCCCTTACAGACGATGTTTTAGACTGGCGAGAGGCGATACATCCCAAGAAAGAATTGCCCGTCGCTCTGAGCTCGTGCTACTGCTCGCCAAGATATAGGCAGGTGTTTGAGCCTCAAGTGCCCTTTGTTGCCGATGCTTCCATAGTAGACCTGCTTTTCAACGAAGGACCGGCAGCCTTGCGCTTACTGCAAGACAGTGTGCCACCGGAGACAGCGTGCCCTCTCAAATGATATGATGCAAGAACGTATTAAAAACTTCCCCAACGGTATACAGGCCATACTTCATCCTTGTAGTGGTGATGTGTGCTGTTGTGGCTTTGCCCTTAAGGTCGGCACCCGCGATGAACTGCCCCACGAGCAGGGCATCGCCCATTTTACCGAACATATGCTGTTCAAGGGCACCGGCCGACGTCGTGCCTGGCAGATTCTCGACCGCATGGGCGTCGTGGGTGGCGAGGTGAATGCCTATACCACCAAAGAAGAGATTTTTCTCTATGCCATCTGCCTGAAACGCGACTATGAGCGAGCGCTGGAACTGATGTGCGATATGCTGTTCAATTCGGTATTCCCGCAACACGAAATTGAGAGTGAGCGCGAAGTGGTACTCGACGAGATAGATGTTTACGAAGATTCTCCTTCCGATCTCATTTATGACGATTTCGAGAAGATGCTCTATCCCGACCAGAGTTTCGGTTATAACATTTTGGGTGACGAGGCTTGTTTGCGCAGTTTCCGTACGGAACATTTCCGGCAGTTCGTGCAGCGTTGCCTTACCACCGACCGCATTGTGTATTTTTCCATGTCGCCCATGGAAACGAAAACGGAGAACCGCTTGATGGACAAATACCTCGGTGACCGGCCCGACACCTCAGCCTCTTCTGTCCTTCACCGGCGCGAACCCGTCCACATGCAGCAGTCCTTGCGCCGATGCATCGACAAGCAAAGCCATCAGGCACATGTGCTTTACGGCAATTCGGCCTATCATCTGTATTCGTCCAAACGTCTGCCGATGTTCTTCTTGAATAATATGCTGGGTGGCCCGGGTATGAACAGTTTGCTCAACAATGCTTTGCGCGAGAAAAAAGGGTTGGTCTACACGGTGGAATCGACGGTGAACTCCTACAGCGATTCGGGTTTGCTTAGCATCTATTTCGGTTGCGACCATCAAGATGTGCAGCGCTGCTTGTCTATCGTGGATAAGGAGCTGAAAACGCTGCGCGAGAGGGCTATGGGCGATGCCCGCCTTAGGGCCGCCAAAAAACAGATACAGGGACAATTGGCCATTGCCAGCGAAAACAAGGAGTCACAGGCGTTGAGCATGGGCAAAAGCATGCTCTATTTCCAGGCATTTGAGTCGACCGAGCAGGTGCTGGCCCGCATAGAAGCCATTACAGCCAAAGAATTACTTGAAGTTGCCAACGAGGTCTTGCTTCCCGAAAAGATGTCGTTGTTAGTTTATGGAAACGATGAAAACATTTGAAGAATTAGGATTGCAAGACAACTTGCTCAAGGCTATTGCCGAGCTGGGTTACGAAAGCCCTATGCCCGTGCAGGAAGAAGTGATACCCTATCTCTTGGGCGAAGACAACGATGTGGTGGCTTTGGCCCAGACCGGCACCGGCAAGACGGCGGCCTTCGGTTTGCCCATCCTGCAGAAAATAGACACCTCCAAGCTTTATCCCCAAGCGCTGGTGCTGAGTCCTACGCGTGAACTTTGCCTGCAGATAGCCGACGACCTGAAAGATTATGCCAAATATATCGAAGGACTTTACATCCTGCCCGTGTACGGCGGTTCGAGCATTGAAACCCAGATACGCAGCATGCGCCGTGGCGTGCAGATTGTGGTGGCTACTCCGGGCCGTCTGCTCGATTTGATGAACCGGGGCGTGGCCGACCTCTCGGCTGTACGCAACGTGGTACTCGACGAAGCCGATGAAATGCTGAACATGGGCTTCTCTGAAAGTATCGATGCCATACTCGAAGCGGTGCCCACCGACCGCAACACGTTGCTTTTCTCGGCCACTATGCCCGATGAAATCGCCAAAATCGCCCGCCAGTACATGCACCAACCCAAGGAAATAACCATAGGCAAGCGCAACGAAAGTACGGCCAGCGTGCGACACCTATATTATATGGTGCAGGCCAAGGATAAATACCAGACCCTCAAACGCATCATCGACTATTATCCCAACATCTATGCCATCGTGTTCTGCCGCACCAAACTCGAAACGCAGGATGTGGCCGACAAACTCATTGCTGACGGCTATAGTGCCGATGCCCTGCATGGTGACCTGTCGCAGGCGCAGCGCGATTATGTGATGCAGCGTTTCCGTGTGCACAACGTCAAGTTGCTGGTGGCTACCGATGTGGCCGCCCGCGGCATCGATGTGAACGATTTGACCCACGTTATCAACTACACCTTGCCCGACGAGGTGGAGGCTTACACCCATCGCAGCGGGCGTACGGGCCGCGCGGGCAAGACGGGTATTTCCATTTCCATTATCAACTTGAGGGAAAAGCACAAGATACGCGCCATCGAAAAGGTAATCAACAAAACCTTCGAGGCGGGTAAAATGCCTACGGGTAAGGAAATTTGCAGCAAACAGATATTCAATCTTATGTCGCGGCTGGAAAAGGTGGAGGTGAACGAAGCTGAAATCGCCGAGCTCTTGCCGCAAGTGTACCGCAAGCTCGAATGGCTCGACAAGGAAGAACTTATCAAACGTCTGGTGTCGATGGAGTTTCATCGTATTCTGGCCTATTACCAAGACAACGAAGATATCGAGACCATCGTCGAGAAATCGGCCAAAGACAAGACCCAAGACGACAGACCTCGTGGCAAGTCGCAGAACATCACCACCGAAGAGGGCTTCACCAAAATTTACATCGGTCTAGGTAAGATGGACGGTCTACTGCCCAAAAATCTGCTTGAACTGCTCAATGCCAATGTGGAAGGGCGCGTTCAGGTGGGCCGCATCGACTTGTTCCGTCGCTATTCACTCTTCGATGTAGACAACAAGAACGCCAAGAAAGTGCTGAGGGCCCTGCGCTCGCTGCGCTATCTGGGTCGAGACGTGCGGGTGGAATTTGCCAGCGATGAACAATTGGCCCGTGCGCAGCGCGAAAGGGAAGAAGGCAGCCCCAAACTTCGGTCCAAGCGCGGCCGCCAGGACGGTCCCTACCGCGATGCCGACAAACCGGCCAAAAAAGCTTCGAAATCGAAACAAGTTTTGCGGAATAGAAAATAAATATTACCTTTGCGTCCGCAATTGACGAAAGATTGCGCATAAAACATTATTAATTAACCAATTAATTATTTCAACATGTATTTGTCGAAAGAAAAGAAGCAAGAAATCT
>CAYRHC010000015.1:0-14787 GCA_964423935.1 uncultured Bacteroidales bacterium
TGCTGCACTGCCAAGATGCCCAGACACAACAATGCTTCAAAATTGTCAAACCATAATACGCCTATGTACAGAAACGACAAACGAGTGGTAATGACCCTCGATGCAGGCGGCACGAATTTCGTGTTCTCCGCCATACGCGGCCACGAAGAAGTTTTGCCCGCCTTTACTCTGCCCTCGCATGCCGATAATCTCGAACTTTGCTTGGCCACGCTGAGCGAAGGGTTCCGCCGTCTCGCCGGCGAGCTGCAAGCCGCCGGCGAGACGGCCGTCGCCATCAGCTTTGCTTTTCCCGGCCCGGCAGATTTCCAGAAAGGCATCATCATGGATTTGAACAACCTGCCGGCCTTTCGCGGAGGCGTTCCCTTGAAAGCCTATCTGGAAGAACAGTTCCATCTGCCCGTTTTCATCAACAACGATGCCGACCTCTTTACTTATGGCGAATGTATTGCCGGTGCCCTGCCGCAAGTGAACGCCAAGCTGGCCGCCCTGGGTTGCCAAAAGCAGTTCCACAACCTGATAGGTTTCACCTTCGGTACAGGTCTGGGCTGCGGCATCACCCGCAACCACGAACTTTACATCGGTGACAACAGCAGTGCCGGCGAAATCATCATGTTGCGTCACAAGCACTATAGGGATATCATCGTAGAGGACGGCGTCAGCATTCGGGCCGTCAAAAGGGTGTACCACGAACACTGCGATGACAGCCGCGATTTGACGCCCTACGACATTTACCGTATCGCCAAAGGTGAAGCAAGCGGCAGTCGCGAAGCCGCTCTCAAGTCGTTCGCCGAGTTCGGCGAGATTGCCGGCGACGCCATTGCCCAGGCCAGCACCCTGCTCGACGGACTCATCGTGCTGGGCGGCGGACTTTGCGGCAGCAAGGAATTCTTTCTTCCGGCCATGCTCAAAGAACTCAACGGCCAAAACATGAGCGATTTGGAGGGCCGCCGCAAAGACCGCTTGGAATCGAAGGTGTACCCGCTCGACGACGAGGCCGGCCTGCAGGCTTTCTGTCGGGTGAAAACCAAGCGGCTGCCCGTGCCGGGCAGCCGGCGCACTGTCGACTTCGACCCCGTCAAGCGGCTGGGGTTGGTCTTCTCGAAACTGGGAACGAGCAAAGCCACTTCCATAGGGGCTTACGCCTTTGCCCTGCACACGCTCGACCAAAGCCGAGACAAATAAATTCGTCAACAACTATTGTCTATTAAGAATTTATCCGTACTTTTGCAGCCCAATTCCGGACTCTTGAAAAAAGAGTCCCCTATTGGACTGAATCATTTTATATTAACAATTTAAACTTAAAAGCAGTGGACAGTTTGAGTTACAAAACCATTTCTGTGAACAAGGCAACAGCACAAAAAGAATGGGTTGTAGTTGATGCAACCGATCAGGTGCTCGGTCGTTTGGGGACGAAAGTGGCCAAGTTGCTGAGAGGTAAGTACAAACCCAGCTTTACTCCCAACGCTGATTGCGGTGACAACGTCATCATCATCAACGCCGAGAAAGCTAAACTTACCGGTTCGAAATGGAACGATCGCGTTTATCTGAGACACACCGGTTATCCTGGTGGCCAGCGCGAAACCACCCCGGCCCGTATATTGGCCAAGAATCCCGAAGACCTTTACCGTAAAGTTGTCAAAGGCATGCTTCCTAAGAACCATCTGGGCGAAGCTATCATCAACAACATGTATGTGTATGCAGGTAGCGAACATCCCCATCAGGCACAAAATCCTAAAGTAATTGACCTCAACAAACTCAGCTAATTATGGAAGTAGTAAATGCAGTAGGTAGAAGAAAAGCAGCAGTAGCTCGCGTTTTCATCAACGAAGGTAAAGGCAACATCACCATCAACAAGAGAGATTTGAAGGTTTATTTCCCCTCTCCCCTGTTGCAATACGTTGTACTGCAGCCCCTCAACAAATTGGGTGTTGTTGAAAAATACGACATCAACATCAATTTGAACGGTGGCGGTTTCAATGGTCAGGCTGAGGCAGCCCGTTTGGGTATCGCCCGTGCATTGGTCAAGATTAATCCTGAAGACAAGTCGGCTCTCCGTGCTGAAGGCTTCATGACGCGTGACTCACGTATCGTTGAACGCAAGAAACCGGGTCGTCCGAAAGCTCGTAGACGTTTCCAGTTCAGCAAGCGTTAAGCTTTATTGCTGCTTAAGAAACTTATCAACACACTGCTCATAAAATAGAGACGTTTAGTATCTAAACATGCGGGACTTCCTGCCATTGTCAGGAGCTACCCGGGTGTTGAATGAGCCCCAAAAGAATGTAAACGAATAAATACAAGCATTATGTCAAGAACAAATTTTGATCAATTACTGGAAGCCGGCGTACATTTCGGACACCTCAAGAGAAAATGGAATCCCGCCATGGCTCCTTATATCTTCATGGAACGCAATGGCATCCATATCATAGACTTGAACAAGACCATCGCCAGCATTGACGAGGCTGCTGAGGCTATGAAGAATATTGCCAAAGCCGGCAAGAAAGTCCTTTTCGTTGCCACCAAAAAGCAGGCTAAGGACGTTTTGGCCGAGAAAGCCACTTCTGTCGGTATGCCTTACGTTATCGAACGCTGGCCCGGCGGTATGTTGACCAACTTCCCCACCATCCGCAAGGCTGTGAAGAAAATGGCCACCATCGACAAGATGGAAGCCGACGGCACTTTCAAGAACCTTTCCAAGAGAGAACGTCTGCAGATTTCGCGTCAGCGCGCCCGTCTGGAGAAGAACCTTGGCAGTATCGCCGACCTGAACCGTCTGCCTTCAGCCCTGTTCGTCGTTGACGTATTGAAAGAATCTATCGCCGTTCACGAAGCCAACCGTCTGGGTATCCCTGTATTCGCTATGGTAGATACCAACTCAGATCCCAAGAACATCGACTACGTTATCCCCGCCAACGACGACGCCACCAAGTCTATCGAAGTTGTTTTGGATGCCATCTGCGCAGCCATCAACGAAGGTTTGGAAGAGCGTAAGATTGAGAAGGCCGATGCCGATGCAGCCGCCGCTCAGGCTCAGTCTGAAGACGAACCCAAGAAGGACCGCCGTCAGCGCAGCCGCAGACGTCCCGAAGACGCAGCTGAAAAGCCCGCTCAGGAAGAGGCAGAAGTAGAAGCAGCCGAAGAAAAAGACGCAGAATAAGTTTAACCTCAAAACACATTGACACTATGGCAGTTACTATGGCAGATATCCAGCATCTGCGCAAAATGACCGGTGCTGGTATGATGGATTGCAAAAATGCATTGAACGAAGCCAACAACGATATGGAAAAGGCAATCGAGCTGATTCGCAAGAGAGGTCAGGCCATTGCCGCAAAACGTAGCGACCGCGACGCTTCTGAAGGTTGTGTTTTGGCTGGTGTAAACAACGACTTTGCCGCTATCGTGGCTGTGGCTTGCGAAACCGACTTCGTTGCCAAGAATGCCGATTTCGTCGGCTTGACCAAGTCTGTATTGGATTTGGCTTTGGCAAAGCAGCCCGAAAGCAAGGAAGCCCTGCTGGCCTTGGATATGAACGGTCTGAGCGTGGCCGAACGCATTACTGAACGCAGCGGTGTTACGGGCGAAAAGATGGAATTGGCCGAGTACTCTTTCGTTAAGGGTGGCACGGTTACGTCCTACATTCATCCGGGCAACAAGCTGGCTACCATCGTCGCTTTCGCCGAAGCTGACGCCGATTACGAAACCATCCACGGTGTTGCCATGCACATTGCCGCTATGGCTCCTATCGCTTTGGATGCCAATGGCATTGCTCAGGATGTAAAGGACAAGGAGCTGGCAGTCGCTATCGAGAAGACCAAGGCAGAACAGGTTGCCAAGGCTGTTGAAGCCGCTATCAAGAAAGCCGGTATCAATCCTGCCCACGTTGACAGCGACGACCATATCGAATCGAACATGGCCAAGGGTTGGATTACGCCCGAACAAGCCGCTACCGCCCGCGAAATCAAGGCTAAAGTTGCCGCTGAAAAGGCCAACAACCTGCCCGAGCAGATGATTCAGAACATCGCAGCCGGACGTATGGCCAAGTTCTACAAGGAATGTACCCTGCTGGAGCAGAAATACGAAGGTGGCGGTGAAAACAACGGCAAAGCTACCGTTAAGGAAGTATTGGCTCAGAAGCACATTTCCTGCACGGCCTTCAAGTACTTCACCTTGAATCAGGAGTAGTTTCGTAGACAAGCCGCCTTGAGCGGTTTACCATCATACAGGCGGGGAGAGAACAATTAGCTTTTCTCCCCGTTTGTTTTTTCTTTGATTACTTAGTAAGTTTTACTTGACTTCTCCCTTCAGGCGATAACCTGCGGCACGAAGGAAAGTCGACACTTTGGCGCGGACATCGCCCTGCAGCAATATCTCGTCGTCTTTGGACGAGCCGCCAATGCCCAGACTTTGTTTGATACGTTTGGCCAAATCCTTGATATCGTCTTGCGGCAAATCGATTTCGCTGATGATGGTAGCTGGCTTGCCATTGCGTTTCTCGTAACGGATATACAGGGTCTGCGCAGCTGTCTTGGCGGGTTTGTCGGCAACTGTCTTGAGAGGAGTATCGGCGGTGTCTTGTGGGGAGGCCATGGCGGCCAATTGTTCCTTCCAGTCCATCTTCTTTCTAAAGAGTAATCGTTGAAATATCTGACAAAAGTACAATTATTTGCATTATCTTCGCAGTCGCTAGTAATAATGAACCGATGATTGACGACGAAAAAATTCCGGAACCCACGCTCAGACGTTTGCCTTGGTATTTGGCCTATCTGAAGATAGTAGCCAACGAGGGACAGGTGTACATTTCGTCCACCCAGATAGCCCAGGCGCTCGATATCAGCGCACCACAAATTGCCAAAGACTTGTCTTTCATTAAGATAAGCGGCAAGACACGCATCGGTTATGATGTCAGCAAGCTGATAGTCGTTCTGGAGAACTTCCTTGGATTCAACCGCATACATAAAGCCTATATTTTCGGAACAGGTTATTTGGGGACCTCCCTGCTGCTCGACAAAGGTTTGCGCCAATACGGACTGGAAATCATGGCTGGCTTCGATGTGAAGCCCGAAGTAGTCAACACGCAAATTAACGGCGTGAATGTCTATCACATGGATACGCTGGCCGAGCATCTTCGGCAGGATGAGGTGGAAATCGGCATTCTGACCGTACCCGTCAACAAGGCTCAGGCCGTCACCGACTACATCACCGCTCAAGGCATCGGCACCATTTGGAATTTCACGCCTTTCCGCATCAGGGTGGGCGATAATATCGTGGTGCAGAACACTTCCATCTACGCGCATTTGGCCGTGATGTACAACCGTTTAGAGAACAGATAAGATGAAGATAATCTGCGTGGGCATGAACTATCGCCCGCATTGCGTCGAACTGCATGCCGAGATACCACAGGAACCGGTGCTTTTCATCAAGCCGGATTCAGCCTATGCCACCGACAAGAATCCCTTTTTCCTGCCGGATTTTTCGCAGGAGATTCATTACGAAACCGAACTGGTGGTGAAGATTTCCAAGCTGGGCAAGAATATCGCGGAAAAGTTTGCACACCGTTATTACAATGAGTTCACGCTGGGGCTGGACATGACGGCCCGCGACCTACAGAATCAGGCCCGCAGCCAAGGGCTTCCCTGGACCACAAGCAAAGCCTTCGACCAATCGGCCATCGTGGGCAAGTTTTTGGCCAAAGACTGTTTCAACCTGCAAGACCTGCACTTTCATCTCGATATCAACGGAGAAAGGCGGCAGGAAGGATATACGGGCGACATGATTTTCGGCATCGACTGTCTGGTGGCCTACGCGAGCCGATTTTTTACACTCAAGACCGGCGACCTCATTTTTACCGGGACACCGCCGGGTGTCGGTCCGCTGTCCATCAACGACACGCTGGAGGCTTATGTGGGCGAACGCAAACTGCTTTCTTTGCGCATTAAGTGAGACAAACCAGATTACCATGAACAAGATACTGTCACTCCTAAGTCTGTTGACGGTCTGTCTGGCAGCCTCCGCCGTGGAGCTGTCTTGGGACGACAGGCTGGCCGTGGTTCCCTACCATGAGGTATTTCAGGGCGAGAGCCATCTGTGCGGTGTCAGTATCCGTTTTCCTGTTTTTGAGAGAATTGAGGGCGACGAACTCCGTGCCATGTTGCCCGAATTGCAGGCCCTTCAGCTCTGCGACAGTCTGCAATTGCAGGTAAACCGAGGTTTTTACCGCAAACAACCGCAGTGGAGTGTCAGTTTTTATCCCTTTATCTTCAGCCGAGGCAATTACTACCGCCTGACCGGTTTCGACTGGAAACTACAGTACGACCAAGACCGGGTGCTGCAAGAAAACGGCTACGCCTGCCGTGCCGGTTTCGCTTCGCTGCGAAGCGCGATACCCGCCAACGACGCTTCGCGCTATGCGGCAAACTCGGTTCTGAGCCAAGGCAGCTGGCGCAAGCTTAGTGTAACAGAGAATGGTGTCTACCGCCTCACTTACGACCAGCTGAAAAAAATGGGCATCGACCCGGCCAAGGCCCAAATTTACGGCTACGGCGGACACCTTTTAGCCGAAGACTTCTCCGATGCTTCGCGCATTTATTACGACGACCTGCCACCGGTAGCCATGTATCGCAACGACAAGGACCGTTACATCCTTTTCTATGCCAACGGCCTGCAAAGCTGGGTTTATAATAGCGCTCGCAAAATGTATACGCGCGAGCTCAATCATTACAGCAACAAGGCCTGCTACTTCATCACGGAAAGCGACCATCAGCAGTTGCTCATGCAAGAGGCTCCGACCGTCACAGAAAGCGTTACGGCCCGCAGCCGTTACTACACCGACTTTATCCTTCACGAAACGGACCGGGTGAACTTGGGCAATACCGGCCGTGAGTGTTATGGCGAGAGTTTCGTATCCAACAGCCGGCAAAGTTTCAGCTTTGATTTGGGCGACTATGTCCTGGACACCAACTCGCAGGTACTGATAGAATTTGTGGCCAGAAACAGTGTCAACAGCACACTGCAGTCCTATATGAACGGCGAAAGCCTCGGCCGGACCAGTTTTGCCTCGATTTCCGCCAGCGACAGCCATCAATACGGTTATATGGGAACTATCCGCACGGACTTCAAGCCCCAGGCCACAACCCTCGATATCACGCTCAATTACTTGAACGGCGGACAGACACCCGTTGCCGCCAATCTGGACAAGATTACGCTGAATGTCCGCAAGCCCTTGCAAGGCGGTGCCCAGCCTGTGCTACTGTTCCGCGACCCGACAACGGTGGCCGCCGGTGCCTGTGTGGAGTATCATATTGCCGGAGTGAGCGAAAACCATATCGTTCTCGACTTGAGCGATGCACAACATCCCGCCATCGTGTCTGTGCAGCGGCAGGGCGACAGCCTGAGCTTCAAGGCATTGGCCGGAGAGTTGAAGGAATATGCGCTGGTCAACCTCAAGGCCAGCTTGCCCTCGCCCAAGGACGAGGGCAAGCTGGCCGCGCAGAACCTGCACGGCCTGGGCTCACAAGACTTGGTCATTCTCACCCACAGCGACTTTCTTGAAGAAGCCGAAACACTGGCCCAAGCCCACCGCGACTACAGCGACCTGCGCTGCACGGTGGTGGACGCACAACTGGTATTCAACGAGTTTTCGTCCGGCACACCCGACGCCACCGCCTACCGCCGTTTCATGAAGATGTTCTACGACCGGGCTACCAGCGAAGAAGACCAACCCAGATTGCTCTTGCTCTTCGGTGACGGTGTGTACGACAACCGTCTGATAACCTCCACCTTTTCCTATGGCGGCAGTCAAAGCGCCCGTCTGCTCACTTTTCAGTCGGAAGAGAGTTTGGCCGGCACCAGATCTTACGTCAGTGATGATTATTTCGCCATGCTGGACGACACCGAGGGAGCCAATCTTGAGCGGGACGTGATGGATATCGGCGTGGGACGTTTCCCGGTGCGCAACAAGGCCGAAGCGCAAATCGCCATCAACAAGAGCATTAACTATCTCAAGAACAAAGACCACGGACCTTGGAAGAACACCGTCTGCTTCCTGGCCGATGATGGCGACAATAACACGCACATCACGCATGCCGATGCACTGGCCGATTTGGTAGAAAGCAAGGACCCCGAATTCATCGTCAACAAAATTTACGTGGATGCCTATAACCGCGAGAACTCGGCTTCGGGCGAGAAGGTTCCCGATGCCAACCGCCGCCTCGATCAACTGCTGACATCGGGACTGCTGATGCTCAACTACAGCGGCCATGGTTCCACCACTTCGTGGACGGCCGAAGGGCTGCTCACCATCACCGATATCAAGGAAATGAAGAATACGCGCCTGCCCCTGTGGGTAACGGCCACCTGCGACTTCAGCCGTTACGATGACAGTGAAAGTAGCGGCGGCGAACTAGTGTTCCTCAACGAAAACGGCGGTGCCATCGCTATGGTCACCACTACCCGCGTGGTGTATTCCGGTCCCAATTTCAACTTGAATAAGGCCTTCATCAACCAAGTGTTCAACAAGGAAAACGGAAGAAGGCTCAGCCTGGGCGAAACGCTCTGCCGCACCAAGCAGTCGTCGACGCTTTACAACGACCGCAACAAGCTGAACTTCGCACTTATCGGCGACCCGGCCTTAAAATTGAGTTTTCCCGAATACCGAATACGCATCACGGCCATCGACAGCATAGAAATTGACCCCACAAGCCCACGCAGTCTCAAGGCCTTGAGCCACGTGAGCATGCAGGGCGAGATTCTTGACACCGAAGGTCAGCTGGCCCAAGATTTCGACGGCATCGTCTACCCCAGCGTCTTCGACTGCGAGGAAACGGCCCATACGCTGGGCAATGGCGGCAACGAGGTTTTCTCTTATCAGGAGCGCAACAAGACGCTCTACTCGGGCAAGGCCTCGGTTAAACAGGGCAAGTTTCATTTCGACTTTATCCTGCCCAAAGACTTGAGTTATTCCAACAAATCGGGGCTGGTGAACCTCTATGCCTACAGCGACAACGCCAATATCGAAGCGCAAGGCGTGTTCGACGGTTTTCTGCTGGGCGGCAGCGACGAGACAGCGACCAAAGACAGCCTAGGGCCCAGCATCAGGCTCTTCCTGAACGACACGCTCTTTGTGAACGGGGGCAAGTGCAACTCCAAGCCTACGCTCATCGCCATTTTGGAAGATGCCAACGGTCTGAATACCAGCGGCAACAGTATTGGCCACGACCTGATACTGACCATTGACGACAAGGACAAGTATAACTTGAACAGCTATTACGAATCGGATATCGACAACTACGCCTGCGGTCGCTTGAGCTACAACCTGCCGGAATTGGAAGAAGGTAGCCACACACTCACGCTCAAGGCTTGGGACATGCAGAACAATTCGAGCGAACAGCGTTTATCCTTTACCGTGGTGAAGGGCTACCACTCCCACATTTTCGACCTGCTCTTCCATCAAGATCAGGAAAGCGCCTATTTTGAATTCAAGCACGACCGTCCTCAGGTTTGGATAGAGGCCACACTTAGCGTCTACGACCTGAGCGGACGCCTGCAATGGCAAGAACAGGTTTCGATGTTAAACAAAGACAATCTGAGTGAAAAGATAGAATGGAATTATGTCGGCAGCAACGGCCGTCCGCTTGCCAACGGCCTTTACATCTGTCATCTGAGCATGCGCAGCAACGACAACGAAGAGGCTGTACTCTCGCGTAAGATTATGCTCTGCCGCTAGATGTTTTTTATCGGCAGGCAAACAATATCGGGCGTTTTTCTCCGTTAATGAAGACAGTGCACAAGAACAACAATATCAGACTATGAAAATAAAAAACATCCTTTTAGCTTGCTGCCTGCTGGCCGGTACCGGTTTTATGGCAGCCGAAAGCAGCGCTTCTTCGGGCAAGGACTACAACCCCATCATCACCTCGGTGCCTTCGCTCAGCATTGTGCCTGATGCCGTATCCACCGGTATGGGCGATGCAGGCGTGGCCACCGATGCCAACGTCCACTCCCAGTATTGGAACCCTTCCAAGTTCGCCTTTATCGAGAAAAAGGCTGGATTTGCCCTGTCCTACACACCATGGTTGTCGCAACTGGTGTCGGATATCGACCTGGCTTACCTGAGCGGCTATTACAAACTGGACGATATGCAGTCGTTGAGCGCATCCTTGCGTTATTTCTCGCTGGGCGAAGTGTTTCTGCGCGAATACTGGAACGATGTAGGCTATGCCATCCAACCTTATGAAATGGCCGTCGATGTGGCATATTCACGTCTGCTGTCGCGCAATTTTTCCATGTCGGTTTCCTTGCGTTATATCTACTCCGACCTGATGAGTGGTGATGACCCTGCCGGCCAAGCTTTTGCAGCCGACATCAGCGCCTACTACAAGAAGCCCGTCTACTTCGGTCGCGAAAGAGGATTCTGGGCCTTGGGTGTCAATGCCTCCAATATCGGTACGAAAATTTCCTACGATGGTGGCAACAACTATTACTTCATTCCCACCGACCTGCGTATCGGTACCAGCTTGAAATATCCCTTCAATGCCTATAACGCCATTACGGTGGCCGCCGATGTGAACAAGCTGATGGTACCTACGCCCCAAAGCAAGGATGAAATCTACACCGACATTTCGTCCATCGCCGGTATTTTCCGTTCCTTTTCGGACGCTCCCGGCGGTCTGGCCGAAGAACTGAGCGAAATCAACGCCTCGCTGGGTCTGGAATATGCCTACAACGAACAATTCTTTGTCCGCACCGGCTACCACTACGAAAACCAGTACAAGGGCAACCGCAGCTATTATACTTTCGGTGCCGGTTTCAAGATGTCCATGTTCAGCATCGATGTTTCCTATCTGGTTTCCCAGTCACAAAGCAACCCGCTCGACCAGACCCTGCGTTTCACCCTAGGCTTCGACATGGAAGGCCTGCAGCGACTTTTCGGTACAAGATGATACATATAGGACAAGGTTACGATGTACATCGCCTAGTGACGGGACGGCCCCTATTTTTGGGAGGTATAGAAATATCCCATTCGCAAGGCCTGCTCGGACATTCCGATGCCGACGTACTTATCCACGCCATCTGCGACGCTCTTTTGGGTGCCGCAGCCTTGCGTGATATAGGCTACCATTTTCCTGACACTTCGGACGATTTCAAGGATATCGACAGCAAGATACTCTTGCAGAAAACCGTTGCGTTGTTGGCTCAAGAGGGCTGGCACGTGGTGAATGTCGATGCCACTGTCTGCGCCGAAAGGCCCAAAATCAACCCGCACATTCCCGCCATGAAGACCTGCCTGGCCAAACTCATGCAGGTAGAGGAGTCGGCCGTTTCCATCAAAGCGACCACCACCGAAAAGCTCGGTTTCGTAGGACGCGAAGAAGGCATGGCCGCTCTGGCAGTGGCCTTGATAGAAAAATAACATGGCAGACAATTTTCTCGGCAACAAGATGCAGGAGCATCTGGCCAGACAGACACAAAGCAAGGCTGCAAAAGCCGGACGCAGTTTCAATCAGCTGGTGGCGGAAAACCGCAGCCAGCGCGGCTTCGATGCAAGTTTCGAATTGGACCGTCATCACCTGTTGCGTATGCTGGAAGTCTGCAACAAGCTTCCTTCGGCCCGCAACCAGCAGGTTTTGCGCTATCGACCGGTATACGGACAAGAAGCCCTGCGCGTGCACCCGCTCATACGTCTGGGCGGCGCGCTGCCCGAGCTGCATTTGCCCAAGCCCGGCACGGAACCCAGCGCCTACATCGTCATCTGCAGCACCGTACCCGAAAGCCGCTACGTGAGTGTCGATTTGGGCATAGCCGCCCAGACCATCTTGCTCAAGGCTGTCGATATGGGACTGAACGGCATCTGTATCGGGGCGTTCAACAAGGAATCCCTGATGCGCGAACTGCAACTGCCCTTGGAACCGCTTCTGTTGCTGGGCCTGGGCAAGGGCATCGAGCATATCGTCCTAAAAACCATCCATCAGGGCGAAGCGCAGAACTATTACCGTGAGGGCGACACGCATATCGTACCCAAACTCGCCTTGGAAGACCTCATCCTTTAGTGAAATTTAAAAAGATCCGGCATCATGACCAAAAAACAAGTTTCTTTAAGTACCTATATCTGTCTGATACTCGTTGCGGCAGGTCTCGTTTACGTTTTGGGCAACCGCTGCGCCAAGACCCGTCAGGCCCAAGCCTTTTACAAAAGCGTCGATGCCCGGGCCAAGGCGCTGGTACCTGCTGCCACCTTCGAGTTTGAAGCGGGCGAGACCTTCCCCGACGGCAGTGTCATTCCCGCATGGTTTCACGACTACACGAGGGTAAGTATCGACAGCACCTTACCCATCTACGATATCCGCAAATATGGTGTCAAGGCTGACAGCTGCCTGCTGCAGACCCAGGCCATTCAAGCGGTCATCGACCGGGCGGCCGCCGCAGGCGGCGGCCTGGTGTACGTTCCCAAGGGTACTTACCTCACCGCATCGCTGTTCTTCAAACAAGGCACCCGGCTATATTTGGAAAAAGGTGCTGTGCTGAAAGCCAGCGACCACATCGGCGACTATCCCGTCATCGACACGCGCATGGAGGGTCAGTTGCTGCAATATTTCCCCGGCATTATCAATGCCGATGGGCTGGACGGTTTCAGTATCAGCGGCGAAGGCATCATCAACGGCAACGGCCTACAGTTCTGGCGTTCATTCTGGCAAAGGCGCAAAGTCAATCCCAAATGCACCAATCTGGAGGAACTGCGCCCCAGACTGCTGTTCATTTCCAACTGCCGCAATGTGCAGATTTGCGGCATCAAACTGCTGAACTCTCCTTTCTGGAACGCCCACTTTTACCGTTGCGAGAATGTCAAGCTTTTCGACCTGTACATCTACGCGCCCGTCAAACCGGTGAAAGCCCCCAGTTCCGATGCTATCGACCTTGATGTCTGCCACAATGTACTGGTCAAGAACTGCTACATGGAGGTGAACGATGATGCGGTGGCCCTAAAAGGCGGCAAAGGTCCCTGGGCCGACCAAGACCCTGCCAACGGTGCCAATACGAACATCATCATCGAAGACTGCAAGTACGGCTTCTGCCATGGCGCCCTTACGCTAGGCAGCGAATCCATACACGACCGCAACGTCATCCTGCGCCGTTGTCAGCTGGACCGTTGCAACCGTGTGCTCTGGCTTAAGATGCGCCCCGACACGCCCCAGCTTTACGAACACATTCTGGTGGAAAAACTCAGCGGACAGGCCAATTATTTCTTGTACATACGGCCCTGGACGCAATTTTTCGACTTGAAGGATCACAAGGACATCCCCCTTTCCTACGGCCAGGATATCTGCATGCGTAACATCCAAATGGAATGCCAGCATTTCTTCAACGTCAAGGCCAGCGAGCAATATCGCCTGAGCCGTTTCTTGTTCGAAAATCTCGATATCAAGGCCACGAAGAATGCCGATATCGACACTGCGCTCATCGAGGATTTCAGTCTTGTCAACGTCAATATCCATCCATAAGTTATGTCTAAGAACCATCAAGAAGAGTTTACCTGCCCGCATTGCGGTGCCAAGGGCAAATTCACCGTTTGGGACAGTATCAATGTGAACCTCGACCCCCAGCTGCGCGATAAAGTTTTGGACGAGAGTCTTTTCATGTGGACCTGCCCCTGTTGCGGCAAACAGATGTACATCACCTTCGGCTCGCTCTATCACGATATATCCAACCAGTTCATGATACTTTTCGACCATAAATCCAATGTCGAGAACGAAGACTTCGGACAGGAAAGCGCGCTGCCCGAAAGCGAAGAGCTGGCCCAATTCAGCAAGAATTATCGTCTGCGTCAGGTGCACGGCATTCTTGCACTGAAAGAAAAAATCTTCATCTTCGAGGAAGGACTGTCGGACATTGTCGTTGAGCTGCTGAAGTATTTTGTCATCAACCAGGTTATCCGCATCAACGAGAGCGACCCCAACTTCCTTATCGGCAAGGGCATCTACTTTACCAACCTCAGCGATGACGGCGAAAATCTGGTCTTCGCCGTTGTTTCGCCGCGCAAGGGTGTGGTGGCCAACTTCTCGCTAAGCTTCAATCTCTACGAACAATGCCTGCAAAAATCCTTGCTCGACGAGCGTTTCAACGTAAAGAAAAACTGCTTTTTGAACGTCTGCTACCAATGGATTGACGCCCAAATGCAAACCAGCAAATAGGAGTAGCCCTGTATTTCGCCCCTGATTTGACGGTTTTCGGCCCCAAAAGCCTTCATTTATCCCTTCAAAGCCTCTGCTATCCCCCTTTTTCACGGGTGCAGGGGCTTTGTTCTATTTTTGCCGCGTCTTCCGAGTGCCGGGAGATGGTTTTATCACGATTATTCACGATTAACTTTTGGATACATGAAGATTTTAGGAACCGGTTCTGCCTTGCCCAAGATGACGCTGACCAACGACATGCTCACGCAGTATTTCGATACGAGCGATGCCTGGATATCGTCGCGTACGGGTATCAAGCAAAGGCAGGTGATTACCGATGAACATCTGGATGAGCTGGCCGCCCGCGCCAGTCTCGCCGCTTTGGAAAACGCTTCTCTGACAGTTGACGACCTCGACTTTATCATCACATCGAATGTGCTGGACGAATATATCAGTCCGTCTCTGGGCTGCCGCGTCCAAGGCCTTATCAACGCTCACTGTCCCTGTTTCAATGTGAATGGTGCCTGCGCAGGCTTTGTCTACACCTTGAGCGTAGCTGAAGCTTATCTTAAATGCAACCTGGCGAAACACATTCTGGTAGTGGCCGCTGAAATGCCTACCCGCATGG
>CAYRHC010000016.1:0-14222 GCA_964423935.1 uncultured Bacteroidales bacterium
GATGGTAGGAATTTTCAGACTCTCGGTAACTTCCTTGGCCAAAGCGGCGGGAATTTTTTCCATCACCAAGGCGAAGCAGCCTATTTCCTGTAGCAAGAGAGCGTCTTCTTTCAGCTTGTTGGCCTCAGCTTCCTCGCGTGCACGCACGGCATAAGTACCGAATTTGTTGATAGATTGAGGGGTAAGACCCAGATGTCCCATCACGGGAATACCGGCACAAAGAATACGTTCGATGGATTCGCGTATTTCGCTGCCGCCTTCCAGCTTGATGGCATCGGCATGCGTTTCCTTCATGATGCGGATGGCGCTGGCCAGAGCCTCTTTGGAATTACCTTGATAACTGCCGAAGGGCATGTCAATCACTACCATAGCTCGGTTCACACCGCGCACTACCGACTTGCCGTGATAAATCATCTGGTCGAGCGTGATAGGCAAGGTGGTGATATTGCCGGCCATAACATTTGAGGCGGAATCGCCTACCAATATTACGTCCATGCCCGACTGATCGATAAGCTTGGCCATGGAGTAATCGTAAGATGTTAGCATGGCAATCTTCTCGCCACGCTGTTTCATTTCCCACAGACGATGGGTTGTCACTTTCCGTGAGTCTTCTTGATGTACAGACATTTCAGATTGTTTTTGTCAGTATACTGACGTTGTTTATTTGCATTGCGACTTCATCCAGGCGTTGGCTCTGTCGTTGGTGGCAGGGAAGCGCCAATGGCCCGATGAAGGCGTGATTTCGATGGTTTTAGGAGCTTTTATCTGATTGATGGCCGCAGCTACCGAAGTAGGCGGGCAAGTGCCGTCGTTGTAACCGTAGGAATAAAAGCCCGGCACCTTGATACGACGCGCGAAGTTGAGCACATCGTAGTAAGCAAGCGTTTCGAACATCCGGTCGGTGGGAACGGTAGTCTGCTGCTTGCTACCCGGCGCGAACATACGGGGCCAGCCACCTGCCCTGTCGGCGTAGACATAACCGGACAAATCGCAGAGTGCGGGATAGAAAGCGGCTAGAAAATCGATGCGCGGGTCGAGGGCGGCTGCCACAATAGAAAGTGCGCCACCCTGGCTTCCACCCGTAACGGCCACGTTCTCACCGTCAAAGTTGGGCAAGGATGTCAGAAAGTCGATGCAACGCACCAGTCCGGAATAGACCCGGCGGTAATAGTAGTTTTCCTTGCTGTCCAAACCGATATAGGCATAGTCGCCACCGTTCAATGCTGCACGGCGGGCAACAAAGTCTTCGTCGGTGGCATCCATAGGGAGTTCGTTGATGCCAATGGTAAGGGTGATAAAACCAAGCTCGGCGAACTGGGGCGTTGGATTGATGCGCTTCACACCAGCTCCCGGCGGGTGCAACATCACCGGATGCTTTTCCTGGTCGTTGGGTTCCTGCAGATAGCCATAGATATAACGACCCTTTTCGTAGTGCTGTATTTTCACCATCGACACTTTGACGCGCTCGGTGCTTTTGTCGGGCAGGGGAACGATTTCAACTTCCATCGGTATCTTGGCAGTCTGCTTGAGCGTCTTGGCCCAAAAGGCATCGAAGTCGGCAGGTTGCGGAATGCTGGGTTCGATAAGTTGGGGTGCGAAGCCCACCTTGACATCATCGCGGTAGGTTTCACCGTCAAGACTGAAGGACACTTTGCAGAAACGGAAACCGGGCTTGTGCATCGTTCCGAAAGGTACCAGAGCCTCACCGTTGCACATAAGCACCGTACCCGAAGTATCGGCCTTCATGCAGTCGGGTCCGGCCGTAAAATGCACCTCCACATTGTCTATGGCATTGCCACCGGCCCAAGCCGAGACTTTCAGTGCTGCCGCCTCACCCAAATCGTAAACGGCATTGTGATGCGTTGGGGTTACCAAAAAATCGACATAGCCTCTGCGAGCCTTGGTCTGTGCAGCGGCAGAAAACACAAGAGCGAGTGCCAGCACGGCACAGGATATTTTTCTAATCATTATCTGTCAATAAATAGTGGGGAGCTGATATTGCAACACTTTGGCAATACGGTACTGGCCTTCGGTACTTGGATGCAGGCGGTCGGTGGCGGCAATCTTGATAAAAGGAATGTTCGAATCGAGATTGGGTACGATACCCGAATTTGCATAAAGGTCTACCACAGGCACCGACCAATAGGCGGCCGCCTGCTTCATAACGGACACGTATTCTTCCAGGAAACGACCTTGTGCGTTGCAATAATACTCATCGGGCTGGACATTGCCGTTCTTGAATTTGGCATACCCACGGTGTATGGGCGTCATCATGACAATGCTCTTGTCGGGATATTGCGTGCGCAGGTAAGAAAGTGCCTGATTGAGGCGTCCACAGAAGGTGGAATCGCACATAATCGGTTTGCGGTGCAACCGTTCGGCCATTTTTCCTTCGCGTACTTCAACCACTTGTTTTTCGTATTCAAAGAACTCGCCAATCGGCACCCCAGCGTTATAATCGTTAGTGCCCGCAAAGATAATAATTGCATCGATATTTTCGGCATGTTCCTGCCAAAGGCTTTGCGCCTGACGGAAAATCTGATGCCATTGATGACCGCCGTGGGCATAGTTGTAGCATTCCTTGAATCCCATCAGTTCACTCAAATATTCCCACCAAAGCAACATTTCGGGTCCCAGCGTTTTCTTGCTGGTCATCGAGTCGCCCAAGATGCCCACGCGGCGCCCTGCCCAATGGGTTTTCAGTGTTTTTTCCTTCTTGGTCAGACGCACATTTTCATGCTGGTCCGTGGCTTGCTGCTGTGTCGTTTCCTGCGCTTGCAGAGGCAGGCCGGCCGTCATCATCAACAGCACGAAACCTGCACAAAACAGTTTTAATTTTTTCATCTTATTTAACTATTAATTTCCGGATCGATTCCTGACTATCATCGCTATAACGCACGATGTACAGTCCACCAGGCAGCGACAGTTCCTGACGGCCGGCCTGCAATTGTTGCCTGAGGCAGCACTCGCCCAAAAGATTATACACGCTCAAAGTGGCGGTGGCGGGGCTTTCCACCACCAACAGATTGGCCGATGGTGCGTAAATGAGCGGCTTGCCCACCATAGCCGGGTCCAGTTCAGTTGCCTGGTTGCTCACCAGCAGCTTGGTAACGGTAATACTGCCCGACGAAAGCGTGGGTGCGATAATCTTCACGAAGCGTGCTTCGGGATTCAGCGGATATTCCACGTCTATGGGGAAATCGGCGGCCTTGAACTGACGTATGGTGCGCCAACCGGGTGTCACATCGGGGTTACGGGTTTCCTGCAAATTGAATACCACCGTGCCGGAACCCGTATAGCTAGCCTTGAGCGCAACGGTTTTGGCCTCTTGATTGAAATAGCCCATCAGTTTGTCCTTGACCGTCGTCATTATCGCCGAAGTGGCTGTAACGCCGCCCGTTGCCTGCACCCAATGCGGAAAATCGTTCTGCTTGGCCTGCATGTAGCCACTCTCGCCGGTGAAGGGAGCCATCTCGTTGAAGGGAGCAAAGTCCATGGGCATCGCAGTGGCAGCCTTGCCGTAATGCGTGTCGCCATCAACTTTGGCAGCCGGAAAATCGCAGGTGGTAAAGCTAAAACTACCGCTATAAGTCTTGGTGCCGTAATAATCTACAATATCGCCCAGATGAATGGTATAGGCCGTATTGGGAGCCAGGCCACTGTATGCGACCGTCAGCGTCTTGCCGGAAGTGGAAGCGCTCAGCTGCTCGAACTGCGTGGTATTGATAGAAATGCCTCCATTGTACTTGATATCCTGATTGAAGACAAACTGCATACTGCCATCGCTGTAGGAAACGTTCTCGCTGGCCGGTTTGGTGCTGATTTCGATGGGGATTTCGCTGATATCAGGCGCATAGGCATCGATACTGATATCGTTGATATTGAATTTCTGCGAGTTGTTGTCGATTTTGAAGACAACCTTTTCACTGCCCGCATACAGATATTCAAACTTGAAAGTGCGCTTGGCAGCCGCCATCTGCATGGCCAAAGCCTGCGTTTCCACGCCGGCGGCTATCATCTTCAGATTCACCGTCTTGGACGACTTGTCAGGATTGCCCAAATAAAGCGTGATGCGGCAGGGTCCTTGTACTTGAGGCAGTTGCAGATAGCCACCGGCAGCTGTCGTATAGAACTGCACGCAACGGGCCGTGGCACCGGCATCGCTCTGCGAATAAGGACCGTAATCTTGCGAGGTGGACGAAGCCACATTGGCTCCCGACATAGCAATGATGCGAATAGCCTTACTGCCCGTGCCGAAGGTCATGCCGGCCACTTTCTTGGTGGTGTTGGCCGCATTGATGATATTGGTATTGGCCGAGATGCTGCCGTAGGCCGAAGCCCAAGCCAGCGGTTTGGTGGCGAAATCGGTGTAGAACAGCTGGCCGCCCGGAACGGCATCGAAACTCCATACCGTACCGGTGGTGCTGCCCATATCGTTGGTGGCATCCACACGCCAATAGTAAACCTGACCGGCAATCAAGTCTTTGGAATAAGTAAAAGTGGTGGTCTTCAAGCTGTGCGCCACCTGCACCAGGCTGTCGGCCTTGGTCCCGATAAACACGTTGTAATAGAGTGTGCCGCCATAGCTGTTGGTCTTATTCTCCCAAGTGAGCTTCAGTTTGTTGGCCACGCCGTAAGAGCCTTGATCTTCCGGGCTCGGGTTGATACTTGGACGTGGAAGTTCCGGGTCGCCTATGGTGCTAACTTTCAAAACATTGCTGTAGGCCGACACGATATCGCCGTTCAAAGCTTTCACGCGGAACCAATAAGCCGTTTCGGGACTCAAGTCATCGACAGTGTATTCCGTCACATTGGCTGCGAGCGTGTCCAGGACTGCATACTTACTGCCATCGGTCGATTTTTCCAACACGAAAGCCGTTTCATCGCTGGCATTGTCGGTCCAGTGAAGCGTCAAAGTGGTTTTGGCAATGGCCGATGCATTCAGCGAAGATGGCGATTTCACATAAGGATAGGCAGCGGTGATACTGAAAGAATAATTCTCGATATTGGCATAGCCGTTGGCGGCTATCTTCATGGCATCGGAAGCATCGTAGGGATTGAGGCCGTTGGCGATTTCCCACTCATCGGGCATGGCATCTCCATCGCTATCGAGCGGCTTGACACCACTGTAAAGCACACCCGTACCCTTGTGTGGCAAGTCTTTTTCGGAAGAAATGCCGCCCGTAGTACCCTTGGTACCTAGCGAGACAAGTTCATCAATAAGGTATTGGTCCACCTGATCGCGCACAGGCAGACTCGGACCGACGCTGTCGATAATCCAGGCCAAAGCGTCCTGAGCCGACATCACCGAAGCAATGGCAGGATGCGCCTGCGGACGGGCGGTGGCGTAATTGTCCCAAGTAGCCCAGTCTTTGATTTGCGTACTACTTCCCGAATAGGGATGAGCCACCAGCGAACCGTCGAGCTTGCCATTGGCATTGCTGTCGTAATAGTTGCCGTCGCCATAATAAGTAAAGGTAACAGTTCCTCGGGTAAAGGGTTCAGTTGCGCCATTCCAAGGGCCTTTGATAAAATAGTTGTTGCGGATATCGGCCCAAGAGGTAGCCTCGGTGTCGCCCATAATGTAGCAACCGCCCCCACCCCAGTTGTAGACCACATTGTTGACATACTGATGCAGACCTTTCACCTTGGGATTACGGGTCTTGTTTTCGATAAAGAGATTGCGGAACTGCGTGACACCGCCATTGGTCTGGATAAGACCGCCGCAGGAATGTGTCTGCAAGCCCTGTCCGATGATAGAGTTCTGGATGGTGATGTTGGTGGGTTCCGTGCCCTTGTTGTCCCAAGAGATGGAGAAAGTTTCATCGCGGCCCCAAAGTGCGGAGACATGGTCGAAAATCATATTCTGTCCGTTGGCCACGCCCACGGCATCTTTGCCCGAAGTACCGCCCACGCCCATACGCATACGTAAATAGCGCACTATCACGTTGTTGGCTCCTGAGAAGGAGATACGGTCGCCATAAATCTGCACGCCTTCGCCTGGAGCTGTCTGGCCCAAGATGGTGAGGTTGTTTTTGATGACCAAGGCCGAATTCAAATTGATGGTTCCGCAGACATCGAACACGATGATACGGTTGGCCACAGATACGGCATCGCGGAATGAGCCCGTGCCAGAGTCATTCAGATTGGTAACATGATACAGGCTGCCATTTCGGCCACCCACGGCATAACGTCCGAAGCCCTCGGCTCCGGGAAAAGCCAGCTGCTGAGCATCAAGCTGAAACAGACTCATAAGCCCAATCATCAACACCATGATATATTTCTTCATCGTTGTAGATTCTGTTTTGTGAGATGTGAAATAGTTCCGGGGCGGGCGGTCAAGCCCGCCCCGGTATTTTGGGGAAGCAAAGATATGCCTTATTTTGCAATTGCTTTCAATACTTTGGTCGAATTGTCACCGGTAACCTTAACAAGAACAAAGCCTTGTGCAGGAACGAAGAGTTCAT
This sequence comes from uncultured Bacteroidales bacterium, assembly GCA_964423935.1. Classification (GTDB taxonomy): domain Bacteria; phylum Bacteroidota; class Bacteroidia; order Bacteroidales; family UBA1402; genus UBA1757. The sequence continues at coordinate 6,468 of CAYRHC010000016.1, forward strand.
CGCCGGAAGCCTGCATCATGGCCACGCGACGACCCGAAAGATTGAAGACCTCAACCTTGTTGCCGGCATTCAAACCGCGCAGCATCAAACCACCGTTCACCTGCATAGCCTGAAGTTTGCTTGCAACAGCGTCTTCAAGGGCGACAGGATTATTGTCTACCTTGTAGCCGGTAACGATGATGGAAGATGTACTGGAAGCCTTGACGGGCTTAATCTTGATAAAGCGGCAACCGGGGGTCAAAGCGAAGGCGAAGCAACGTTCGGTCTCACCCAGATCCCAATCGTCGATAACACGTATGGTTCTCCAAGTAACCACACCGGCTTCGGCAGGAGATTCCTGAACAGCCAGCAACATATCCTTACCGGTAGCCTTGGCCCATACGTACAGTGCCTGAGCGTCGCCCACAAAAGCAGCCATCAGCTTGTTGCCCGTGTTGTTCGAAGTCCAGGTAACGGCACCATCGGCGAAGGAGCCTTCCTTATACTGGCACCACAAAGGATAAGTATTGGTATTGCCTTCGCTAAGAGGCTTTTCTTCGATAGGCAAGGTGGTATTGGGCTTACCGTTCAAAGCGACGGAATCGACAAGCGTCTTGTCATAACCCTGCGTCTTGAAGCTAACGCTGAAAGCTTCGGCAGGATTGCCATAGGCATCGGTAATAGCGCCTTGAGGAACAGTCAGCGTGTAGTCGGTTTCGAAATTCAGACCATAATAAGACAGGGTAACCACTGCACCGCTGGCAGAAGCGATAATCTTTTCGAATTGCGTCTGGTTGATGCTGGCCTGACCGGCAACCTTCACGTTTTCGCTATAGGTAAGCGTTACACTACCGTCGGCCCAAGAGATTTCGGCACCTTCGGCCAGTGAGCTGTTGCTTAGGACGGGAGCCACATTGTCGAGCAGATAATTAGCCTTGAAAGCCGCGGTGGGCTTGCTGTCGTAAGCGTCCAGAATGGCACCTTCGGGAATAACCAAGTCGTAGCTGACAGCTTCGTTGCTCAGACCCGAGAAGTTGATGGTAACGGTCTTGTCATCGATAACAGGTTCGAATACCTTGCCGCCCATGGTGATATCACCCGTACCGCGCAGAACGGTCTTGTCGAAGGTAAGCACGATGCTGCCCGAAGTACCTACATAGCTGCCGTCAACGGGGTTGACAGTCTTGATGGCTGCAACAGCGCTGCCATATTGGCCGCTGGCAGTGTTGGAAATAACGGTGATGGTACCGCAGATAGCCTTGTCTGCACCTTCAGCCCACTGAGGATCGCTGAAAAGGTTGCTGTAGTCTATTTCCAGACCTTCTTGACAAACAATCTTGCAATCGCCCTGCAGCGTGGCGTTGGAGTTGGTGCTCTCGTTGTAGGGAACCAGAATGCGGAACTGGTCACCGGCTTTTACGGTATTTTCTTCAACGAAGAATTCAATGGTGGCGTTGCCGTCGAAAGTGGTTTCGCCGTAATAAACAATCTGGTCACAACGGCCCTGGCCCAAACCTATCTTAAGATGGGCGTTCTCGCCGAAGCTAACGTTGGCGTTCTGGAACTGGATAGCACCGATGCTGTTGTTGATGGTACTGTCACCAGGTTCCAAGATACCGTCGATGGTTGCAATGCTGGCAGCGGTGAAAACAGGGTTACCCTTCAGGGAAGCGCCCTTGCTTACGCTTACCGTACCGTTGGTCGTTGCCTGACCCAGTATGGTGAGCGAGCCGGCTCTTACATTGTAGCTACCGTTGTTGGACAGCTTGCTGTTGGTCAAACGCCAGTCGCCGGTACCTTCCTTATAGATGTTGGTAGCCTTGGCGGTCTTCTTGTAACCGGTATTGTTGATAACACCGTCGAAAACCTCGTTGGTATTCAGGCCACCGATAAAGTAGTTGGCTTCGTAAGAACCTCTCTGTTGGCAACCGGCACCCAGTACCGACGAAGCCGAACCTGCGAGAGCACCGATACGCATCACGTTCTTATCGTTAGAAGGATAAGCGTTTTGAGCGACAGAAGCACTCATATTGCCACCGGTGTAGAAATAGGCATTGTCGCCGAGTACCACTTTGGCTTTGGGGAAACCATAAGCCACGCGGGTCGTATAGGTGTAGCCTTCGTCTTTCACCTTGGCAGAGTCGATGTTGTAAGCATCGCGGCGATAAACGTCAACAAGGTTGCCGCTGGCATCCCATTCGGCAATACCCAGTGTGTCGCAGAAAATGAAATAAGCTGCACCGCTCTTGTCAAGAGGATTGGTTACAAAGGGCTTTACAGTACCTTCAAAATCAATCCAGTCGCACATGAAGTGTTCGCGCAGATACTGGTCACCGAAATTCAAAACGGAGGTCTTGCCGCCGATAACCTTGCCGGAATAAACCAAGTTACGGTCAAAAATAACGGTAGCTTCGGCATCGTCTTCAACAATGATGTCGGTGGTGATGTTCTCGTAACCGTGCTTGTCGGTGGTACCGGCTGCATAGGTCAGCGTAGCGCCGTTCTTAAGCGTTACCTGCGGACCCAGCACGTGTTCTTCGATGTTGTTGCTCGAAGCGGCAGGACCACTCACGGTAACAGTACCGGCTTCGAGAACCGAGCCCTTGTCGAACCAGAACCAGAAATCCTGGCCCTTGAGCGTCAGGTTACCACCACCCTTCTTGACGAACTGACCGGCGCTGTGGACACCTGCATCGGTACTGTCGGCCACGATGGAATAGTTCTGGTCGGATTCGAAAGTGAAACCGGCAACGTTCACCGAGTCGTTTAGACGGATGTAACGCTGAACGGTACCCAAAGAGTCCGGAGCGATGTAAACAGCGCTTCCGTCAACCCAAGGAGTGGCCATTTCACCTTCCATCCAGTTCGCGGAAGTTGCATTCCACAGAGAATCGCCGGCAGCGCCATTCCACTGCAGGGTGGCGGGCGTCTGGGCGGTCAGGCCGGCAGTCATCAAGGCTGCCAGTGCCAAAGTAAAGATTTTTCTCATGCTGTTGATAGTTAAAAGTTAGTATATAAGAATTGAATGTTGTCCGTTATTGCATGGGCAGATACCAGTTAGCTTCGGTAAGTTCGGGAGCGGAAGAGCCGGCCTCACGATGTTTGCGCTGCACCTGACGGTTCAGCAGGTTGGCAGGCGAGTTCTCTTCGGTGTGGGCATCCAGGCCATCGGCCATACGGCGACGGCTCACACGCAGCAAGTCGCCCCAGCGGTGACCCTCGAAACCAAGTTCAAGAGCCGCTTCCTGCACAAGGTAGTCCTCGATCCAACGCACCGAGTCCATGTGGATAACCTGTTCCAGTGCCAGCGTGTCTTCGTGCGTGGTGGCAGCCTGCCAAACCAGGGTATCACGACGATAGTTCTTGGCCCACTGCGGTTCGGAGAGACTCTTGAGGTACGCGCGCGAACGCAGTCCCAAATGATTGGTCCACGGGCCACGATAAGCGCCGTAGGCAGCGTCCACATTGCGAGCATCAAAATAATAGGGTTCGGGGTAAGGCTCGTAGTCTTTCGTCTGGTCGATAATGACAGTGCCTGCGGCATTGGTGGTATACACCGGCCAGCCAGTATACTGACAACCCGTCTTGTTGCTGCGGCTGTCGTTGAAAGTTTCTTGGAGTCCGCCGTTCAAGAAAGCCATGGCCAGTTTGGGATAGCCGGCACGGTTCACAGCCTCGGCATAGCGCAGGTGCAATAGCGCGGCACGGTACAGGAACCAGCGGCCTTCCAGACGATAGAGGTCTTCCACATTGTCGTATTGCAGATGTATGGTGCTGTTGGTGGCATCCACCGTCTGGCTGTAATAATCATAGAGGTACTTGATGATGACAGGCTGTCCGTTCACCCAGTCGAAAGAAGCTTCGCGGCCACGGCCGTCAAATGCCAGACCGGCACCGTCCTGCTGCTGATTCTCCCACAGACTGTCGATGGCATAGGCCGAAGGTTTGAGTTGGTATTTGCCGCTACCTGTATTGGCAAAGAGCTTGATAAAAGGATATTCCGGATCGTAACGGTAATCGTAGCTCATCACCCAAATCATTTCGTTATCGAGTTCGGAGCTGGTGGTCTCCAGAGCGAACATTTCCTTCCATTTGTTACGGAACTGGCTGATATTGCCGTCGTTGTAGCGGAGGAAACGTATCCAGAAACCCACAGGCGTGCTATTGGTCTGCCAAACACCCGCCGTGGTCTTGTACTTGTAGGAGTTGCTGTTGTATTTGTTCATCAGCGTATAATACTGAGTTGCAGCCTTTTCGTACTGGTTGGACCAAAGATAGAGGTCACCCAGCAGGAAATACTTGTTGATGAAGAGCATCTTCTTCTGAGCACCTTCTTCCAAATTGGTAGCCAAATCTACCACAAAATAATCGTCCATGGTGGGAAGATTCTCCATCTCACTGATAAGCACGGGCAAAAGTGCATCCAAATCGTAGGTGGGGAACAAGGTGGAATCCTGAGCCTCTTTGGCAGAATTGATGGGCTTGTCCACATATTTCACCTGACCGTAATGGATACCCAGCTGCAAGTAGGTCCAGCAGCGCACAGCCATCACATCGGCATAACGTTCGCTGTAGTTATCCTCGTCGAGTATCAAATCTTCGCGCATCTTGTCGAACTTTTCCAAGGCCTCGTTACAGTTGAGGATAACCTCGTAAAAGGCGCTGGCATCACAATAGGCGTTCGAAGACTTCACCTGATGCGTACTCAAGGCCAGCATATCGGGCGTGGCGTTTTCGGTAACATCCATCAAGTCGGCACGGAGTTCGTTGAGTATCACCACTTCATCGGCCAATTCCATAAACTTGCTGTACACGCCCATCACGGCAGCGTCGGCATCGTAAGTCGTCTTATAAAACTCCTTTTCGAGCAGCACCTCCCTGATGTCGGGCTCCATGCAGGCATTCATCGCCACCAGGGCCAAGAGCAACCAGGCGGACTTAAGCTGTTTCATTATATGCTTTGTTTTCATAATCAATTCCTTTCTTGGCTTACAAGGCTATTCTCAAACCGAACAAAACACTGGCGCTCTGCGGGGTCACACCCGTATCGATACCATAATAAAGCGGATTCTGCGACACATTCACTTCGGGATCGTAGCCCAGATAGCGGGTCAGCGTGAACACGTTGTTGGCCGTAGCATACACTTCCAGGCCGCGCAGTATCGGGAAACCTTCGGGTACGGGCACCTGATAGGCCAAAGTAACGGTTTTCAGTTTGAAGAAGGAACCGTCTTCTATCCAACGGTCGGAGAAGCGGCTGTTGCCCATGGGGTCGCCGTAAGTGGCACGCGGCATGGTGGTCTGGTGTCCGTCGTAAGACCAGCGGTTGAGCGTGGCGGCAGTCTGGTTGATGGTAGTACTCATGGCCTCCATACGGTGTCTGAGGGCATTGTAGACATCGTTGCCCCAAGCATAATTGAACATAGCGTTCAAGCTGAAGGCCTTCCATTGCAGACGGGTGCTCAGAGAGCCGAACAAGTCGGGGTTCGGGTCGCCGATAACCACCATATCCTCGCTGTCAATGATATTGTCGCCTTCGGTCTGGTTGACAAAATGCACGTCACCGGCCGAGAAACTGGCGTACTGACCATTGCTCATTTCGGTCTGAAGATTGGCCTGTTCGGCATCGGCCTGAGAAGCGAACACTGTTTCGGGAGCGGTTTGGTAACCATAGAACTGGGCCAAGGGGCGGCCTTCCTCGCTAAGGATATAGCCGTCACCGTATGATGTTACCGTGCGATGGTCGGCATATTCCAGCAAAGTGTTCTTGTAATGCGATAACTGCAAAGCCATATCCCACTTGATCGGACCATTCAGCACACGGCCTTGAATACCCACTTCGAAACCACGGTTCTGCAGCTTGCCGTCGTTGGTCAGATAAGAGGTGATGCCTGCACTCGAAGGCAAGGTCTTGACGCACAACAGATTGTCTGTGATATTATCGTAGAGGTCGATGTTGATATTCAAACGTTCGTCGAGCAGGCTGGTTTCCAAACCGATACCTTTCTTAATGGCAGTTTCCCACTGCAACTGCGTATTGGGGATATTGCCGCGTACCATACCGTAAAGGCCCAGGAATGAAGCCGGCTGATAGAATTTGTACACCTGATACGAGGTGCTTACCGCATCGTTGCCCGAGCTGCCTATGCTGGCGCGCAGCTTGAGATTGTCCATCCAGTCGAGTTCGGGCATCCAGGGTTCCGAGCTCAACAGCCAAGCGGCCGAGAGCGAAGCGAAAGGAGCCATAGGCGTATCCATCAGTTTGAACAGACCGGCAGCATCCTTGCCGTAATTGGAAGAGCCGTCCAGGGACAAACTGGCGGCAAAGAAGTAGCGGTTCAGCAGAGCATAGTCGGCATGGGCGTACATCGACAGCCAGCGCCAGTTGTTGAGCAGACCGCCGTTAATTTCAAAATCGGCATCGCCCGAACCTACGGTCTTCATGTTGTCGGTGGGAGAATTGAAGCCATAGGCCAGGTCTTCTTCCACATCACTGTTCTGATAGCGGGCACCGATGGCTGCCACCAAACTGTGACGGTTGGCTTGCTGCCACTCGTATCTGGCATAGCCGTCAACATAGAGCTGCAAGTACCGCAACGAGCGGCGGCTCATCTTGTTCTGCACCGGACCCAGACGGTGGTCGTCGTAAGACATACCGGCCATCGGATAGAAAGTTCGTTCGGTATTCTTGTTGGTCGTCAGGCCGAACACCGCGTTGGCGCTCCAGTGCTTGTTGAAACTGAATTGGGGGCCCAAGTTAGCCTCGAAACGGTAGTTCTTGGAAGCGGCCTCTACATTGTTGGTGGCAGCATAAGGGTTGCTCACGCCCAATACATCGGCATCTTCCAAGTCGCGGGTTTCCAGATTATCGGCACCGTAGACGTACGAAGTCATGAAGGGAGCCTTGCTCAAGGCGATGTTCACGGGGCTGGTAGCCGAAAGACCTTCGTCGCGCAAGTTCTTTTCGCCGTAAGCGAAGCCCATGTTCGAGAACAAGGTCAGACGTTTGCCCATGTTGATGCGCGAGTTGAAGCTGGCCGTATAGCGCGAGAAGTCCGTGCCGGTAACCACGCCATCGTGTTTGAGGAAGCCCAGCGACAAGGCGAAGGTAGCCACATCGTCACCACCCTTGATATTGATATAGTAGTTCTGGTTCAAGCTGTTGTTGAAAACCAGATCCTGCCAATCGGTCTGTTGGTTGTAGCGGTAATAGTCGGTATTGCCTTCCCAACCCCAAGCTTCTTGATAAGGCACTTCCCTATCGAAATAAGGCAAGGCGGCCAGTTCGTCCTGCGTATATTGTCCGCTGTTCTGCAGCAATTCGTACAGATACGAACGATATTGCGAAGCGTCCAGCATACGATATTGTTGGCTGGGTTCGAAATTCATACCGGCGTAGGTATACACATTGATGCGCGTCACCATTTGGTCGGGACGCAGGGTATTGATAAGGATAACGCCGTTGGCCGCACGCGAACCGTAAAGAGCCGTACCATCCTTGAGCACCGTGATGCTTTCCACATCCTTGGCATCAATCAAAGCCAGAGGCGTCATCACGTTACCTTCTACCAAAGATGTGCCGTAAGCACGATTGTCGATGGGCATACCATTCATGACAATCAGCGGCTGGGTATTGGCATTGAGCGAGTTGAAACCACGGAGATACATATTCACGCCGCTGCCGGCAGCCCCCGAGCGAGCTACGGCATTCAGGCCGCTACCACCCACCAGCAATTCTTCGGCCGATACAGCTCCACGCTTTTGGAAGCCACTGGC
>CAYRHC010000017.1:0-14114 GCA_964423935.1 uncultured Bacteroidales bacterium
TGCTTTTCGAGTGGGACGACCCCGATGAAGGCTGGGACGGAACCTACAAGGGGCAAGCGGTGAGTCCCGGTGTTTATTTCTATATCATCACGGCCAAAGGTTCCGATGGCATCGACTATGTGAAACGTGGTGATATCAATCTGATTGAATGATATGAGAAAAATCTCTTTGTTGCTCGTTTTGAGCCTTTTACTCTCGCCATTGCAGGCGGACGACTATAACAATCCAACACAGTGCCGGGCCTTGAAAGTGCCGCATCACGTGCAGTTCTGTTCCCAGATGATAGACCTGAGTTATGTGGACCGTCGCGAGCGTTTCGACCGAGAACTGCTGGCCATGAACTACATGCATTCGGCCACTTTGCAGATGGTGAAGCGCGCCAACCGCTATTTTCCCATTATCGAGCCTATTTTGAAGTCTTACCGCATTCCCGATGATTTCAAGTATCTCTGCTGCATAGAAAGTTCCCTCTATGTGCGCACGGTATCGCCCACGGGCGCTGTCGGCTTATGGCAGTTTATGCCGAGTACGGCCAAGGATTATTCCCTGCAGGTTGATAATGAGGTGGATGAACGCTACCATATCGAAAAATCGACCATAGCGGCTTGCCAGTTGCTGCGCGATAACTATGAGATATTCCACGACTGGTCTTTGGCGGCGGCGGCCTATAATGCCGGCACCAAACGCATCCGTCAGGCGTTGGAAGACCAGCGGGTGGACAATTTCTACGACCTTTACCTGAATGAGGAAACCTCGCGCTATGTCTATCGCATCCTGGCCTGCAAATGGGTGATGGAACGCCTTACCGACTATGGTTTCCGCCTGCAGGAAGATGACCTCTACCAGCCGTTGGACTATCGCGAATATACCGTGAAGGGCGCTGTTGCCGATTGGGCGGCCTGGGCCAAGAAGCGCGGCTGCACCTATAAACAGCTCAAGGATGCCAATCCCTGGATACGCGACAAGAAACTGAGCAACCCTTCGGGCCGTCTTTACAAAGTGAAGCTGCCCGCCAACGACAAGGCTTTGCGCTTCGATGAGGATAAGCTGAAGACCCATCAACCCGACTGGATTTATGAAGGAGAATGACTGGATAGAGGTCTACGGTGCCAAAGTGCACAACCTCAAGAACATCGATGTCAGGATTCCGCGCAATTCGCTGACGGTGATTACCGGTCTGAGCGGCAGCGGTAAATCATCCTTGGCATTCGATACCATATTCGCCGAAGGCCAGCGCCGCTATATCGAGACATTCTCGGCCTATGCCCGCAATTTTCTGGGCAATCTGGAGCGTCCGCAGGTGGACAAGATTACCGGCTTGAGCCCTGTCATTTCCATCGAACAGAAAACCACCAACAAGAACCCGCGTTCAACGGTGGGCACCCAGACCGAGGTCTACGATTATATCCGTCTGCTCTACGCCCGCGCGGCCGATGCCTATTCCCTCAACACGGGCGAGAAGATGGTGAAATATACCGAAGAGCAGATTCTTCAGTTGATAGTGGACGAGTTCAACGGCCGGCCCATGTACATTCTGGCCCCGCTGGTGCGCGCCCGCAAAGGTCACTACAAGGAACTCTTCGAATCGCTGCTCAAGAAAGCTTATCTGAACGTGCGCGTCGACGGTCAGTTGATGGAAATTACACCCCAGATGCGTCTGGACCGCTACAAGAACCACGACATCGAGGTGCTGGTAGACAAGGTGGTGGTGAATGCCAAAGACTTGACCCGTCTGAAGAAGAGTGTGCAGATTGCCATGCGGCTGGGCAAAGGCGTGATGATGTTGCTCGACAAGAACACGGGCGAGATACGCCATTTCAGTTCGCAGTTGATGTGCCCCACCACGGGCCTTTCCTATCAAGACCCGGCTCCGCATCATTTTTCCTTCAATTCGCCCCAAGGAGCCTGTCCGCGTTGCAAAGGTCTGGGCTATGTCTATCAGGTGGATATCAAGAAAATTATTCCGGACGATGGCTTGAGCATCTATCAAGGGGCTATTCTGCCTTTGGGAAAATACAGTAACACAATGCTGTTCTGGCAGTTGGAAGCTTTGCTTGCACGTCATGGTTTCGACCTCAAAACACCGATCAAGGAACTTTCGAAACAAGCGATGGACGAGATTCTCTACGGCTACGAAGGTCAGCTGACGGTGAAAAAAACATCTTTGGGCTTGTCCAACTACACTGCGCGATACGAGGGTCTGGTCAAATATATCGAACTGCAACAGGAAGGCGAAGTGTCGGCCGGTGCGCAAAAATGGGCCGGTCAGTTTGTCAGCCAGATGGAGTGCCCCGACTGCCATGGTGCGCGTCTGAAACCCGAGTCGTTGATGTTTCGTCTGCACGACAAGAATATAGCCGAGCTGGCACAGATGGATATTGCCCAGCTGAGCGAGTGGCTGCGCGAACTGCCCGCCCACTTGAGCGAGCGCCAACAGACCATCGCCGCTGAACTGCTCAAGGAAATCCAGCAGCGCCTGGGCTTCCTGCTCGATGTGGGCCTCGACTATCTTTCGCTCAACCGTGCTTCGGCATCGCTCTCGGGCGGTGAGAGCCAACGCATCCGTCTGGCCACGCAAATAGGCTCGCAGCTTATCAATGTGCTTTATATTCTGGACGAGCCGAGCATCGGTCTGCACCATCGCGACAACCAGCGGCTCATCGCTTCGCTCAAGAAACTGCGCGACCACGGCAATACGGTTATCGTGGTGGAACACGACCGCGACATCATGCTGCAAAGCGACTATATCATCGATTTGGGACCCAAAGCCGGACGTTTGGGTGGACAACTGGTTTTCGCCGGAACGCCTCAGGAAATGCTCAAGGCCGATACTTTGACCGCTGCGTATTTGCGGGGCGAGAAACAGATTCCCTTGCCCGAGGCCATCCGTCCGGGCAACGGCCACGAACTGGTGCTGTACGACTGCTACGGTCACAACCTCAAGCATATCGACGTGCATTTCCCTTTGGGTAAACTTATTGTGGTGACAGGTGTGTCGGGCAGTGGCAAGTCTTCGCTGGTGAACGCTACGTTGCAGCGGGCACTGAGCCGACATTTCTACCGCAGCCTGCAACAGCCCTTGCCCTTCGGGCGGATAGAAGGTCTGGAATATATCGACAAGGTGGTGGATGTGGATCAGTCGCCGCTGGGACGCAGTCCGCGTTCGAATCCGGTCACTTATTGCGGTGTGTTCGCGCCCATCCGTCAGTTATTCGAAGAACTGCCTGAATCGAAAATCAGGGGCTATAAGGCCGGGCGCTTCTCCTTCAACATTGCCGGCGGACGTTGCGAAAAATGCAAAGGCAACGGCTACGAAACCATCGAGATGCACTTCTTGCCCGATGTGACGGTGCCTTGCGAGGCTTGTCAGGGCAAACGCTACAACCGCGAGACCCTGGAGGTGCGTTTCAAGGGCAAGTCCATAGCCGATGTGCTGGACATGACCATCAACATCGCGGTGGAATTCTTTGAAAACCAGACGGCTATCTATCAGAAACTGAAGACTTTGCAAGAGGTCGGTTTGGGCTATATCAAGCTGGGTCAGACTTCTGATACGCTTTCGGGCGGCGAGTCGCAAAGGGTGAAACTGGCTACCGAGCTGTCCAAGCGCGACAGCGGCAACACGCTCTATGTGCTGGACGAACCTACCACCGGCTTGCATTTCGACGATATCCGCGTGCTCATGCAGGTGCTGCACCGCTTGGTGGACAAGGGCAATACGGTTATCATCATCGAACACAATATAGACGTTATCAAGCAGGCCGACTATATTATCGATATGGGCCCTGAGGGCGGACGCAAGGGCGGGCAAGTGGTGGCTACCGGAACGCCTGCCGACATTGCCGCCTGTCCCGACAGTCTGACGGGCGTGGCTTTGAATCAAAACCAATAATCTTCCGAGATGCAGGCATATTTGCAAGTGGAGAAACTGACCAAGTCTTTCGGAGACCTAGTGCTCTTCGAAGACATCTCCTTTGGTATCGCTCAAGGTCAGCGCGTGGCGCTTATTTCGCAGAATGGCAAGGGCAAGTCTACCTTGCTCAATATTTTGGCTGCCGACGCGCAATACGACAGTGGTTCGGTGGTGTACCGCAGTGGCATCCGCGTAGCCTATTTGCCGCAGGAGCCGCATTATCTGCCGCAGCAGACGGTGCTGCAATCCTGCTTTAGCAGCGACAACGAAGTGGTGAAGACCATTGCGCGTTACGAGGCTAAGCTGCAGGCGCTGGGCGAGGAGGCTATGGATGCCGAGATGGAGGACTTGCTGCACCTGATGGATTACCACAAGGCTTGGGATTACGAACATCGTGTCAAGCAGATTCTGAGCCGCCTGCACATTCCGCATCTGGAGCGTCTGATGTCGCAGCTGTCGGGTGGGGAACGCAAACGTGTTGCCTTGGCCAATGCGCTTATCACCGAGCCGGACATGCTCATCTTGGACGAGCCTACCAACCACCTCGACCTTGAAATGACCGAGTGGCTCGAAAAATATCTGGTCAAGTCGAAGCTGACCCTGCTCATGGTGACGCACGACCGCTACTTTCTGGACCGTGTCTGCGACCTTATTCTGGAAATCGACAACCGTCAGCTTTACAGTTACAAAGGCAATTATTCCTATTATCTGGAAAAACGTCAGGAGCGTATCGACCAGCAGCGGGCCGAAATTGCCCGGGCCAACAACCTTTTCCGCACCGAGCTCGACTGGATGCGCCGCATGCCTTGCGCGCGCGGCACGAAGGCCCGCGCGCGCAAGGACGCCTTTCACGACCTGGAAGACCGTCTCTCGCAGAAGGTGCACGAACAGTCGCTGCAACTCGATGTTAAGGCCAGCTACATCGGCTCCAAGATTTTCGAGGCGCAGTATGTGTCCAAAAGTTTCGGCGAGCAGAAGATCCTCGACAACTTCTATTATCAGTTTGCACGCTACGAAAAATTGGGCATCGTGGGCAACAACGGCAGCGGCAAAAGTACTTTCCTGAAAATGCTGTTGGGCCTTGAGCCTTGTGACAGCGGACGTTTCGACATCGGCGAAACCGTGCAGTTCGGCTATTACAGTCAGGACGGCCTGCAGTTCGATCCCGACCGCAAAGTGATAGACATTATGCGCGACATCGCCGATGAAATCCAGCTGGGTGACGGTCGCCGCATGAGCGCTTCGCAGTTCCTCAACCATTTCCTCTTCCCGCCGGAAATGCAACACAACTACGTGGCCAAACTCAGCGGGGGAGAGCGCCGTCGTCTGTATCTGTGCACCGTTTTGATGCGCAACCCCAACTTTCTGGTGCTGGACGAACCGACCAACGATTTGGATATTCTCACGCTGAACATTCTGGAGGAATACCTGCGCGGCTTCAAGGGTTGCGTGCTGGTGGTGTCGCACGACCGCTTCTTTATGGACAAGATTGTAGACCATCTGTTGGTGTTCAAGGGCAATGCGGAAATTCAGGATTTCCCCGGCAACTACAGTCAGTACCGTGAATGGTGCGACGAGCAGCTGGCCGAGGAACGTCGGCAAAAGGCGCAGCAGCCGCAGGCTGCGCCGGCCTCCCGGCCGGAAAAGCCTGCGGCTGCCGCGCCCCGCAAGAAGCGCACCTTCAAGCAGCAGCGCGAGTTTGAGGCACTCGAAACCGAGCTCGATGAGCTGAACGCCCGCAAGACGCAAATGGAAGCGGCCCTCAATTCCGGCACGCTGCCCGGCGACGAAATGCAGCGTCTGTGCCGCGAATTGCCGCAACTGACAGCCCTCATCGACGAGAAAGAGTTGCGCTGGCTGGAACTTGCCGAAATCGAAGGCTAATATTTACCGATTCTTGCTGCGCTTTGTCGAAAAATCATTACCTTTGGCAACTTTTGCATTAAAGAAAGTTAAAAGGTGATGAAAGAAGACAAGCCCAAAGAGCAGATTCTAATCAGAATTACCGGCAAGGACCGTCCAGGCCTTTGTGCGGAAGTGATGGGCATTTTGGCTCAATACGATACCAAGATTCAAGACATAGGCCAAGCCAGCATCCACGCCACTTTGTCGATGGGTGTGCTGGTGCGCATCGATTCCGACCAGTCGGGCCATATGATGAAGGAACTTATCTTCAAGGCTTCCGAGTTGGGCGTGAACATCGATTTTTCGGCCGTCACCGACGAAGAATACGAAAACTGGGTGTCCCGTCAGGGCAAGAACCGCTATATTCTTACCATTCTGGGCCGCGAACTGACAGCCGCCACCATACAGGCCACCTGCCGTATCATCACCGGTCAAGGACTGAACATCGATGCTATTCTGCGTCTGAGCGGCCGCAAGTCTATCTATGTGCCGCAGGAAAAAGTGAAGGCCTGCATTGAGTTTTCGCTGCGCGGTACGCCCAAAGATGTACACGAACTGCAAGCGCAGCTGATGCATATCGCTCCCGAAATGGGCATGGACTTCTCTTTCCAGAAAGACAATATGTATCGCCGTATGCGCCGTCTTATCTGCTTCGATATGGATTCGACGCTGATACAGACCGAGGTGATAGACGAACTGGCCATACGCGCCGGCGTGGGCGAGCAGGTGAAGGCCATTACCGAGAGTGCCATGCGCGGCGAGATTGATTTCTGCGAAAGCTTCACCCGCCGTGTGGCGCTGTTAAAGGGACTGAACGTGTCGGTGATGCGCGAAATCGCCGAGAACTTGCCCATTACCGAAGGAGCCGACCGTCTGATGTACGTACTCAAGAGTTATGGCTACAAGATTGCCATCCTTTCGGGCGGATTTACCTATTTCGGCGAATATCTGCAAAAGCGCTGGGGCATCGATTATGTGTATGCCAATGAACTTGAAATAGGACCGGACGGCTGTCTGACCGGCCGTTACGTGGGCGAGATTGTGGACGGACGACGCAAGGCCGAGCTGCTCAAGCTTATCGCCCAAGTGGAAAAGGTGGACAAGATGCAGACCATAGCCGTGGGCGACGGTGCCAACGATTTGCCCATGCTGGCCGAATCGGGTTTGGGTATCGCTTTCCATGCCAAGCCTCGCGTGGTGGCCAACGCCCAGCAGTCTATCAATACGGTGGGACTGGACGGCGTACTGTATTTCCTTGGTTTCAAGGATTCGTATCTGGACGAAAAAGGTCGGGAATAAGCCTCGACAGCTTCAAAATCTATTATCATGGACCGACCCAGTGAACGCTTCCATTTCCCCATCATCAGCCTTGACGAGATGAAAAAGGTGAGCTTGATGCGTCGCGTCGACACCAAATATGTGCTGACGCAGGAACAACTGTGGCCGGTGCTGGAGGAGCTGGGCGATGCCTATTATGTGCAGGAAACCGACGGTGAGCAATGGTTGCCGTATTATACGCTTTACTACGATACGCCCGACTGTGCCATGTTCTTCGACCATCAACGGGGTAGACCCAACCGTCGCAAGGTGCGCGTGCGCTGTTATGTGTCATCGGGACAGGCTTTCCTCGAAGTGAAGAAAAAAAGTGGCAACGGACGCACCAAGAAAAAACGCGTTCCCGTGCCGGACGCCGCTTACGATATCCGTCAGGAGGACGATTTTATCGGTCAACACTGCCAGTATCCGAGTGCTAAACTCGAAAAGAAGCTCGAGAACCGTTTCTTGCGCTGCACGCTGGTGGGCAAAAATATGGACGAACGCGTCACCATCGATACCAACTTATGTTTTCATAACCTCAAAAACGATGCCAGGGTGAATCTTGACGATTTGGTGGTGGTGGAACTGAAAACGGCCGGCCATGTTTATTCCCGCATGCGCGAAGTGCTGAACGATCACCTGCTGCGCACCAGTGCCTTCAGCAAATATTGCATGGCTATGGTCCTCACCGACAACGAAATAAAGCACAATCGCTTTAAGATGCGTCTGCATATGCTTTCGCGGCGTATTCCTGCCGTCAAACGCTATTACTAACCCATTACCAACTATACTAACTAACTTGAAATGAACGAACTGGACCTGACCGACATGGCCACCGATGTGGCATCGAGCATCAGCTATAGCATGACCTTGCTGCTACTACGTTTTGCCATCAATCTGGTTTTTACCTGGATTATCATCCATTTTCTGTATTATCGTCAAAGCCGGAGAAGAGACTATTATTTCACCTTCTTCATGATCAGCATCAGTATCTTCTTCCTGATATTCCTGCTGGGTGGCGTCA
Source organism: uncultured Bacteroidales bacterium (assembly GCA_964423935.1). Lineage (GTDB taxonomy): Bacteria > Bacteroidota > Bacteroidia > Bacteroidales > UBA1402 > UBA1757. The sequence continues at coordinate 8,160 of CAYRHC010000017.1, forward strand.
AACTGAAAGTGGGCTTTGCCTTGGGTCTTTTCGCCATCTTCGGCATTATCCGCTATAGGACCGAAACCATGCCTGTCAGGGAGATGACCTATCTTTTCGTTATCATCTCTGTATCGGTTATCAATGCCTTGGCAACCTCCATTTCGTATGTGGAACTGGTGTCTACCAACTTGATTTTCGTGCTGGCGGTTTGGTTCTTCGAGCGGAACAAATGGATTAAGCATACGGCTACCAAACTGGTGCTTTACGACAAACCCGACTTGATAGTGCCGGAAAAACACGATGAGTTGATGGCCGACCTTGAAAAGCGTACTGGCTTGAAAATAAGCAAAGTGGAAATTGGCTACATCGATTATCTGCGTGATACGGTGATGCTCAAGCTGCACTATGCCAGCGATTTGAGCGGCACCAATACTGTAGACGAAGTGACACGTTTGCCTAAGGGAGGACAGTTGCAATGAGAACACGTTTTTTGACGCTATTGCCGGCGCTGCTGCTTGCCGCCTTGCCTGTTTCTGCCCAGAGCCTCTGGACCACCGTCGATGTGGAAAAATCGCTCATCGACAATAAATTGGCTGCCTTTGCCGAAATGGAGTACCGCACCCAGCAGCAAGCCTTGATGAGCGAGCGCGTATCGGCCAGTCTTGGCTTGGAATATACGCTCGTCAAGGGCCTGAAAATGCAGGCTTCCTATTCTTACATCTACCGTCAGACCCAGGACGATTTTACGCGCAAAGGCAATCTGGTGCCGGCCTACTGGTCGCCCCGTCATCGTGCCAATCTGGTGCTGACGGCCTCTTACAAGCTGAACAAACGCTGGAAGTTTTCTCTGCGCGAGGCCTACCAGTACACCTATCGCTATCAGATGTTCGTGCCTAAATACAGCCCGGACGGTTCTTTGCGCCTTGCCGATGAAGAAGTGTCGGCCAAGCATAAGCATGTGCTCAAAAGCCGTTTGCAAGCCAGTTATGATATCAAGAAATCGCCCTTCGAACCTTATGTTTCGGCCGAGCCTTATCTGGATTTGGTTACCGGAACGCTGGACAAGACCCGCTTTACGCTGGGCAGCGAATACAAGATTAACAAACAGCATTCCCTGGAAGGCTTTGTGCGCTACATTCTCCATTCCGACGAGGACGAGGCTGCCGGTTGGGTGTTGGGCTTGGGCTATAAAATAGACTTTTGATGAACCGATTCTTTTCTGACAGACGCTTGGGCGCATCGGCCTTGCTGTCTGCATTGATGTTGGGCCTGGCAGCCTTGACGGCTTGTGACCCTCTTTACATAGGTGATGCCCGTCCCAATACGCAGGGTGAGGGCTTGGAACTTGTCTGCGACAGCGTTTTCTATGCCTACGACGGCCGCTTGGCCGGCGATTCGCTCAACGATGCCTTGGGGCGCGACCCCTATATCTACTGGGAAAAGAACCAGTTTCCTTACACTTTGGAAATCAATTGGCAGGCCGGGAGCGTGGACATCAGTCAAGACAACGACAAGATTCGCTGCTATACCGATGGGGCACATGTGGTGGTGGATTTGCGCTCGGGCGATGTCGCCGGCGTGGCCATTGTTATGCGCGGCCAGAGTGACGATGCTTCGCTCAAGATATACAGCCGTCGCAATGTCAAGCTGGTGATGGATGGCGTGCAACTGCGTTCCAGTCGCGGTCCGGCTTTGAACAACCAGTGCAAGAAACGTCTGTTTGTGCATCTTGCCACTGGCACCGACAATCGTCTGGAAGATGCTGCGCAATATCAAGATGACAGCTGGTATCTGAACGGCAGTTCGGCGGCTACTGAAGACCGCAAAGGCTGTTTCTTCAGTGAAGGTCATCTGGTTTTCAGCGGCTATGGCCGTTTGAGGCTTCAAGGCAACAACCGTCACGCTTTGGCCAGCGATGCCACCATGTATGTGCGCCCGGGCGTGACGCTGGTGGTGGAAGGTGCTGCCAAGAATGCCATCCATGTGAAGGGGGACGAAGACGAAGATGCGGGCCTGAGCGTACTGGGCGGCTATATCTATGCGCAAGTGTCGCAGCCGGGTGCCAAGTGTATCAAGACCGACCAACATTTTGTGATGAAGGGCGGCGAACTCGAACTCTATACCGCCGGTGCTGCCGTGTACGATGAGGAAGATTTGGATACTTCATCGTCCGCCTGTATCAAGGCCGACGGTAATATCAGCTTGCTGGGCGGCCGTCTGTGCTGCAAAAGCAAGGCTGAGGGTGCCAAGGCCATCAATGCCAATGGCGTGTTCCGTATGGAAGCAGGTGAATTGCAGGCGCTTACCCTGGGCGCTGACTATCATTGCAGCGATGCTGCAGGTGGCGAGCTTCACACCTATGCTCATGTACTCAAGGCCGATAGCGGTATCTGTATAACGGGAGGCTCGCTCAGTCTCTTGGCCGTCGGGCGTGACAACCAGGCCGCTGCGCTCAAGACCGATGCGCACCTGCAAGTGACGGGCGGTGACATCTACGCCTACGCAAGCGACGATGCGCTGAAGGCCCGCGATATTTCCTTCGAGGGTGGTCGCAGCTTTGTCTATTCTTGCAACAACGAAGCCATCGATGCCAAAAATCGTCTGGTGATGAGCGGTGGGCTGGTGCTGGCCAATGCCGCAGGCATTGGCCAGCACTCGCTCAGTGCCGCCAGCCTCGTCCTCGATGGCGCTCGGGTGATAGCCGTATCCAATGCGTTCGAAATCCAGCCTTCGCCCGAGAGTCAGGCCGCTTTCAAACTCTTCGACTGTTCGGCCGACAAAAATGCGGTTCTGGCCCTTTGCACCGATAAAGATGTCTGCCTGATGGCTTACGCTTTACCGCTGGGCCTGGGTAGCATGAATGTGTTGATGAGTCATCCCGATATGGACGATGCCTGCCGTCTGCGTCAAGGTACAGTCGACAATCTCGGCTTATCCTCCGAGGCCTGGAATGGCTACTACAGTGGCTTACTTTGACTTGCGTTTGGGATTACGCGGGAACCAGCCTTTTTCGACCCTTTTCTTCTGTTCGAAAACTTCGAGTATCGACCAAAAACAGGAGAAAGCGAAAACGCCCAGTATGGACGACAAATGGGTGTTTTCGATAAAGAGCGAAGCGATGGCCGCTCCGATGCCTACCAGGGCAAATACCCACCAGCAGCCAACGCCGAAATGGTATTCCGCCTTGATGACGATGGGATGAAACATGCCTATGCAAAGAAAGGCCGAGAGTCCGAGTATGATTCCTTCGATATTCAGTGTCATAATTGAGAAATAGGCCGCGAAGCTACGAAAATAAAGCGTCACTTACAAGGTCTTCCACTGGCCTGTGCGCATAAAATTACCCATGTTTTGCATAAAGGCGTCTCGGCGCGGTGCCAGCTCTTCGGCCGTGACGTCGCCCATAATCCAGGAGCCTATCCAGAATTCTTCGGTGCCGTCGAGCAGCAAGGGCAGTTCGGCGCAGTGGGCGGCCTTGAGCCGGCTGCCATGAGGTGCCCAGGTAAATAACTGGTATTGAGCGTCAACGCCTTGTTTTTGCAGATAGCGCACATATTTTTTGGCGGGAGCCGTAAACACATAGCTGGTGATGAGCGGCCACGCAATCTTGGGACCGAACATGCTGCCATCGTCTTTCTGGGCGCAGACCACCACTTGTTGCGGCCATTGCACTTTGTCGCCGTAAGCGGGCATCTGCGGCAGCGCTACGGGCGAGAATGGTACTGAATGCCAGGCCTGCGGATGCTTGTCGATATATTGTAGCTGAGCGTCTAATACCAGTTCGGGATCGCAAGTCCAAAGGTCATTGTCACCGGCATATTTGTGCACCAACCGGCTGCGTTGCTTACCGGTGCCGGCCGATGTCGCCAGCCCCATGGGAGCGGAGAAGACCACGGCTTTGGCCACGGCCACGCGGGCGGTATCGGCCAGACAGTAAACCACGCTCTGCGCACCGGCCGACTGACCGGCCAGCGTGATATTGTCTTTGTCACCGCCAAAACGACAGATGTTCCGGTTTACCCAGCGCAGGGCGGTCAGTTGGTCCTTGAGCCCCAGGTTGACGGAGTTTCGTTCGGGCTGGTAGAGGTAGCCGAAAACGCCCAGACGATAAGTCACCGTCACGGTCACCACCTTTTCGCGCAGGGCCAGTTCGGCCAATTGGGTGTTGACGCGCTCACCGCCGCCGGCAAAATAATTGCCGCCGTGAATGTACACCAGAACGGGCAACTTGGCCTGTCGCGCGCTGTCGAGCGGGTAGGGCGAGTTCACCGTCACCACCTGACAATCTTCGGTAAAGGGCGCGTGCTTGCTGCCAACCACCACACTCTCGCCCCACTGACGGGTGCTGTCCAAATCGCGCTGCCGTTGCCAGCAAACCGTGCCGTTGTCGATGTAGTCGCCTTGAGCATCAAGGCTCTCCACCAGCTGCGGTTCGCAAAATCTTGCGGCTGTGGCGTAGGGAATACCGTGGTAAACATACACGCCGGCGGTGTCGTTGTGCAGGTAAAGACAATGTTGCAGCGTGTCCACCGTTAGGGCATGAGCGCTGAAAATGAGGCTACTGAGTAGCACAAGGCTGAATAACCGTTTCATGATAGAATCCTTCTTGAGAAAAATCCCCGAAAAATAGTCAAAATTATTGGTAAAATAATTTGTGGGTTCGCTAAAATGCACTACTTTTGCGCCGTGTTTAAAGCACGCCTGACTCCGTAGCTCAGTTGGTAGAGCAATTGACTCTTAATCAATGGGTCGAGGGTTCGAGCCCCTCCGGGGTCACACAAGGAATCGCAAATGCGGTTCCTTTTTTGTTTATAAGCCTTTGCTAAAGTGCCAACCATTCTTAATTAAGGTCTAAATACCATTTCATACTATAATACTATCGGATTTTAAAATAGGTGCCTAAGTTAAAAAAAAGTAAGCTAGCGCAATGAAACAAACAAGAAGAAAAATCGTTGCAAAGTTCAAGGCGACCTTCGCCTTGAACTCCGGGGCAAACTTTTTTTTTGACTTAACTTCCTGTCCGAAATGGGGGCATTATAGTCCCCGGAAAGTGGTTTTTTTAGGGACAAGTGAATGAAAAACAAAGATTTGTTCTCAAGTAGGGGTGTTTTTTGGATAAATTAACTATCTTTGTTCGTTTAGAAGAATTAACTACTCAAACGAACGGATATGAAGACATTTACCAAAGTTGTCCTGATTTTAGCGGCAGTGGTGGGGGTAATCTCCGGCTGCGCGAAGAAATCTCAAATCACTGATTTACAGAACCAGATCGATGCTCTGAAATCTGACCAGATTCAGACCATTTCGGCCCAGATTACATCCATACAGAATTCGATAGAGACTCTGCAGAGTGCTGATAATGAACTGGAATACTATGTGAAGATAACACTTCAGCCGCAGCTTGAAGATCTTGAGACAGCCGGCAAGAACCTCGAGGATGCAATAGCCAAGCTCAAGGAGGACCTTGAGAACGAAATCGGCACCGCCGAGTCAGAAGCCCTCAAGCAGCTCGTAACATTGAAGGCCTCCATCGATGCCGAAATCAAGACCCTGAAAGAGACTATCGATAATCTTCAGGAAAAAGACAAGAAGCTCCAGAACCAGATAGATGAGCTGAAGAAATACATTGATGAAGAACTCAAGAACACAAAGGATTGGGCGACAGCCACATTTGCCACTCTCGAGCAGTATAACAAGACCGCGGAAATCGTGGCCGGCATCCAGGGTCAGATAGAAACCATAAACAGCGAACTCAGCGAGGTGAAGAAATATACCGAGGACGTCAAAGCTGAAATCGACAAGACGATATCCTCCCTCAGGACCGACCTCCAGGCCGAAATCAAGAACGCCGCCGATGCTGCCGCACAGGCCCTGACCACCGCGAGCGAAGAAATCACGAAGGCCTACACCGCCGCCCTCGAGGAAGCCATAAAAGCCTCGGAGTCAAGCATCAAGACCTGGGTAAACGAGCAG